>CBIHQA010000152.1:0-7849 GCA_966211475.1 uncultured Neisseriales bacterium | reverse complement strand
GAGGGTGATGCCGATGCCCACGTCGTCGATGCCGGAGATGATTACGATATCGCCCGCCTCCGCCTCGTCCACCGGCACCCGGTCCAGACCTTGGAAGCCCAGCACCTGGTTGATGCGGCCAGCGCCGATCTGCTCGTCACCCTTCATCACGGCAACGCTCTGGCCCGGCTTGATGCGGCCGTTCAGCACGCGGCCCACGCCCAGGCGGCCGGTGTAGCTGGAATAATCCAGCGCGGAAATCTGCAGTTGCAGCGGCGCGTCCGGGCTGCCCTTGGGCGGCTCGACATGCTTGAGCACGGTTTCGAACAGCGCGCGCATGTTATCGGAGGACTGGGCGAGGTCCAGGGTGGCGTAGCCATTCAGGGCCGAGGCATAGACTACCGGGAAATCGAGCTGCTCGTCCGTGGCGCCCAGCTTGTCGAACAGGTCGAAGGTCTGGTTGATCACCCAGTCGCAACGGGCACCCGGACGGTCCACCTTGTTGATCACCACGATCGGCTTCAGGCCTTGGGCCAGCGCCTTCTTGGTCACGAAGCGGGTTTGCGGCATCGGGCCTTCCACCGCGTCAACCAGCAGCAGCACACCGTCGACCATCGACAGCACGCGCTCCACTTCGCCGCCGAAGTCGGCGTGCCCCGGGGTGTCCACGATATTGATGTGGACACCTTCGTATTCCACCGCCGTGTTCTTGGCCAGGATCGTGATACCACGTTCCTTTTCCAGATCGTTGCTGTCCATGACCCGTTCAGCAACCTGCTGGTTTTCACGGAAGGTACCCGACTGTTGCAACAGCTTGTCCACCAGGGTGGTCTTGCCGTGGTCAACGTGGGCGATGATGGCGATATTGCGAAGCGCGCGCGACATTGGAAGGAATCCAGTACACCGAAAACCTAGCATTGTAACACGACTTGATTGCCTATCATGGATTGCGGTAGACCGCATCTTGGCGAAGGTAAGAGCGGTAGCTACCATGCCGATGCGCTTTCATGAAACGAGAAGCCCGCAGCAATCACAGCGCGGCGACCGGATGACAGGTACCGCCAGAAAAACTGTACTCAGCGGGTTACTTGGAAGCCCCGGCGCTCCAAGGAAAGACAGAACAAAATCCGGTGCAACAACCGGCCGAGAGGATACCTTTGACACGTCAACGCCTGACCACGCTTGCTGCCCTTCCGCTCTTCGTCGCTCTGCCCGCCTTTGCATCTGCGGAAGAAGGTACCGCGCAGACCTTCCTATGGATCATGGTCATCCTGCTGCTGGCACGGCTGTTCAGTCTGGTGGAGCGCATCGGCCAACCGGCAGTGCTGGGTGAGCTGTTGGTCGGCGTATTGCTCGGCAACCTGGCACTGATCGGCTACGGCGGAGTCGAACCGCTGAAGCACGATGCGATATTGGGCTTCCTGGCTCAGCTCGGTGTCGTCATCCTGCTGTTCCAGATCGGGCTGGAAAGCAACCTACAAGCAATGGGACAAGTCGGCATGCGCGCCTTCTGGGTCGCCGTGGTCGGTGTCATCGTCCCTTTCGCCCTCGGTACCCTGCTGGTCGGCCCGTGGCTGATGCCGCAGGCCCCTCACATTGCCCATCTGTTCCTCGGTGCCGCACTGACCGCCACCTCCGTCGGCATTACCGGTCGGGTCTTCAAGGACGCCAACGCCCTGCATCTGCCTGAAGCCCGCATCGTCCTGGGCGCCGCCGTCATCGACGACGTACTGGGTCTCATCATCCTGGCCGTGGTCGCCGGCCTGGCCAAAACCGGCAGCATCAATGCCTGGGACATCACCCGGGTCAGCCTGCTGTCACTCGCCTTCCTGGTTGGCGCCATCGGCATCGGCCGGGTCGTCACGCCCCTCATCAGCCGATTCATGGCCTCCGTTCACCCCGGCACCGCGATGCAGTTCACCTTCCTGATCAGCCTCTGCCTCGCCTTCGCCTACCTTGCCCACCTGGTCGGCCTCGCCCCCATCGTTGGCGCTTTCGCCGGCGGCCTGATCCTCGATGCGTCTTACCTGTCCCGATTCGAAGCGGACATGATCAAGCACGAAGTCCAAAAACTCGCCTTCAACCGCGATGCCGAACTGGAACAAGAGGTCAACACCCTGCTCGATCAGCACGCGGCCCACCGTCCCATGCAATTGATGGAGCCGATCGGCTACCTGCTCACGCCACTGTTCTTCGTCTTCACCGGCATGCAGGTCAAGCTGGATGTCTTCGCCAACCCGCACACCCTACTGCTCTCCACGCTTATCCTGGTCATTGCTATCGTCGGCAAACTGGCATCCGGCCTTGTGGCTGGCAAGGTAGACAAATGGCTGGTCGGATTCGGGATGGTGCCGCGCGGGGAAGTCGGCCTGATCTTCGCCCAGATGGGCAAAGCAATCGGCGCGATCGATGACGAGATCTACTCGGTGGTGGTGATGGTGGTGGTGCTAAGTACGCTGGTGACGCCGCCAATTTTGGCGCGCTTGCTGAAACGACGGGATGTATAAACGCAGGAAAACGAGTGACAAGCCCTATTCGGGCGCGCCGTAACGACCAGCGATACGGCGTTGATTCGACATGGTCGACAACGCCCGTGAAATTTCCTGCATGTGCAGGCGGATTTGCTGCTCGATCCGCTGAACGCGATCCAACGCCGCGTCGAGCCGGTCTTTGGGAGCGCCCTGGGACAACGGGTGCTGGATCAGTGGAATGATGTCGTCCATCAAACGGATCACGTCATCCCACGCGTCCGTCCCGATTGCGCCCTCAATCTCGTCGATCAGGGCTTCAATACGCTTGAGTTCGTTCTCGTGCCGCTCGCCCACTAAACCGTCCCATGCAGGGTTTTCCAGACCGCCCTATTTCCAGCCTGGAAAACAGCTCAGCCAAACTGCTTCGACAAGTATGTGCTCAACTGGCTGAGTGTGGAAAGTTTGGCGTCGAGCGCAGAATACTGTGCACGTAACCGCGCTTCCGTCTTATCGAGCTTGTCTTCCAGGTTGGAGATCCGATCATCCAGCCCTTTGACGGTCGAATTGAGGCTATCCGTCTTGATGGTCACCGTGCCCTTGGTATCCAGCATTTCGGTCACCTTGTTATACAAGCGGGTCATTACGCCATCGGTCGAATCGGAAAAGAGCTGTTGAACAGCCTTGCTGTTGCTGGTTACCGCCGCATCGAACTTGGTGCCATCCACCGCCAATTGCCCATCCTTCCCGAAGGCGATGCCGACCTCGGACAGGTATTGGTAAGACACACCGGAGATCGACGCGCCATCGAACAGCACGCCGCGCAACTGGGTGAGCACGGACAGTGAAGTCTGGTCCCCATTGAGGGTGCCGCCCTTCTGGCGGGCATTGGTAATGGTGGTGACCAGCTTGTTATAGGCGGACACAAAGCTATCGACTTTGGCACGGATACCGTTATTGTCCTTCGTCACCGCAAGGGTCGAAGTCTTGGGTGTCACCACGTCGGCGGACTTCAGGGTAATCGTTACCCCATCGATCACATCGCTGAAGGTGTTGGTGGAGCGCGTGAGCGAGATGGTCCCGTCCAGAGTGAACTCTGCATCCTGAGCCGGCTGCACCGTCGTGTAACCACCACCCGCGGTCGTGAATTTGTCCAGCGCCGCGCCGCCGCCAGTCTGCGTCACCGCAATGGAGTTGGTCGCCCCGCTGTCCTTGCCCGTCAGGGTAAGCCGGTACGCGCTACCGTCATACAGAATCGAGGCAGTCGTAGAAGTGTTGCTGGTGTTGCTGTTGATCGCGTCTCGGATCTGCTCGAGCGTGGAATCGCTGGACAGGGCGACAGCAAAGCTGTTGCTGCCAACTGTGAAATTCAGGGTGCCGGCCGTGCCCGCGATGGTGGTGCTCTTGCTGGCGTAGCCATCGGCAACGTTGGTGATCAGCTTGTTGGCCTGGGCCAGCTTGCTGACTGCCAGCGAGTAGGTACCGATGCTGGCGCTGGCAGACGTCGTCGCCGTTGCCACGTTGGTATCACTGCTGGACGCGCTCGTCACATTCAGGCTGGTAGTCGTCTTGAGCGCAGCCAGCGCGGACTGAAGCGAAGAGAGGTTGCTCTTGATGGAGCCAAAGGCCGAAATCTGCGTGGTGACGGTGGAGCGCTGCGACTGAAGCTTGGTAATGGGCTGCTGCTCCAGCGACATCAGCTGGCTGACGATCGTGTTGACATCCAGCACGCCGCCGCTTGACGTAATCGTTGCCATTACCTTCTCCTACCCATTACCGATGAAGCGGCGTCTCGCCCTTCCCCGGTGTGCCACCCATGTCTGCGATGGTTGGTTAACCCTGCTCCATCAATCCGTCGTCGGAGACGAAGCAGGCCTGACCAAGTGGCATCTGCTGTTTGTTAGATGTGTCCGTAGCTCGCCGCGGCAAGTTCCGCAGCGGTGCGCTGCGCAGGCGCTGCCGACTTTCCGCCGATCTGCAGCCAGGCATCTCGCAACTGGGAAAGCAGTTCACGCACTTCGTCGATTGCTGCGGCGTCGGTATTGATATTGGCCGACAGCAACTGTTTGACCATGTAGCCGTACAGCATGTCGAGATTCTCGGCCAATTCGCCGCCGGCTTTCTTGTCGAGACTGGCCCGCAGGCCCTGATCGATGATCGCAATCGCCTTGGAGAGAACAACGCCCTTTTCGGAACGGGGTGCGCCTGCATTGATCAGCCATTTTGCCTGATCAAGCGCCTTGAGTGCGCCATCAAACAGCATGACGATCAGACGGTGCGGGTCGGCCGTCATCACGTCCTGCTCCAGCGAGCGGTCCGTGTAGGCCTTGATTGCATTTTGTCGAACGGCACTCATCATCGTCTCCATCCCATTCAAGCTTGGATCAGTGGCTTTCAGCCCAGGACGAAATCGTCCTTCATGCAGTCTGGCGTATCAGCAGACCCTGCAGCTTCTCGACACTCTCCGCGATCCGGATGACTTCCTCCGAAGGAATCTGGCGGATAACGTCTTTTGATGAGGTATCGATGACCTGTACGACATCCATATTGGTCTTGGAGTCGACAGTGAACTTTAGTTGACTGGCGTAGGGCTCGAGGAAATGATTGAGCCGTTCCATCGCCCGCTTGAGCTGTTCCGCATCCAGCTTGGCCGACTTGCCCGGTTCGTTTCGGGACTCCGCCTTGGCGGTCTGAAGTGCCGATTCGGTACCTTGTGCATTTTCAGCCGCCTTGCCGTTGGATACGGACGATGCCGACTGAGGCAGGTCTCGTTGCTGCGGGCTGCCGGAACGCGTGGGCGGCACCACAGCCTCCACACCTGTTCTGATATTTGCGCCGATGTCCATGCCCTTGCTCCCGACAACGCATCACCCGGCCGTACATTGGCCGGGTGATGTTTAAGCCCAATCTTGCGATTAACGCAGCAGCGACAGCACGCCCTGCGGCAACGCGTTAGCTTGGGACAGCATCGCCGTACCAGCCTGTTGCAGAATCTGACCACGGGTGAGATTGGCAGTTTCTGCGGCGAAGTCGGCGTCAACGATACGGCTCTTGGCTGCCGTCTGGTTTTCGACGAACACTTGCAGGCTGGACACCACTGCGTCGAAGCGGTTTTGCACCGCGCCCCACTTGGCACGCGCACTGGTGATCTGACCGATGGCGCTATCAATGATACCAATCGCGCACTGAGCTGTGGAGGCCAGGGTCACGTCGAGTGCAGTCGACGCGGAATACGAGGATTGCGCGGTGATCGACAGGCCGGACACCGTCAGGGTATTTGCACCGCTGGCGTTGGCACCGATCTGGAAGTCGAACTGCGAACCCGCCTTGGCGGCCGTATCCATCAGCGAAACACCGTTGAACGAGGCGCCGGACACAACGCGCTGAATTTCAGCTTGCATCTGCGCGAATTCAACTTGCAGGTTGTCGCGGTCGGTGGAGTTCAGGGTGCCGTTGGCGGCCTGAACGGCCAGTTCACGCATACGCTGCAGGCTGTCGCCGATCTTGCCGATGGAGTCTTCCATCGTCTGGGCCAGCGAGATACCGTCGTTGGCGTTACGCATCGCCACGTTGGAACCGCGGATCACGGAATCCATACGGGTCGCGACCGCCAGGCCCGCTGCGTCGTCCTTGGCGCTGTTCACACGCAGGCCGGAAGACAGACGTTGCAGGGACGTTGCCAGCGACGTCTGGGACGATTGCAGGTTGCGCTGGGCGTTCAACGACGGGATGTTGGTGTTGATAATCTGAGCCATGATGTTGCCCCTTCAATTCCCGGGTTGGAATACACGCCGATTTGTCTCGGCACTACGTGGTGGGTCCACTTGAAAACTTTATCGACCCCACTTTCGGGAACTTTAGGGCGACCTCCAATTTTTTCTTCACATCGTGGATCATGCAGGTCCGGAACAACCTCAATGCTTATCCGGACGGGCCTCCGCATTCGCTTCAGCCAGGCGCCGCGCGGCTTCTGCCGGCACCTGGGTAATCACCTCGCGACCACCCTGCAGGAAGCCCAGGATGATATCGAGCCCTGCCCGCCCGTATTCGACCGCGACCTGCTGATCGGGAATCAGCGTCATGCATTCGAATAGGAACTGGCACATATGGAACAGCGACCCGCGCAGCATCGGGAACACCGCCGTCGTCTGGTGCTTGCGGGCAAACAGGTAGTCCGACAGGTCACGTAACGCGTCGCAGATGTCGAGCTTGTTGCGCAGCGGCCGGTCGAAAATATCCTTCACATCGCTGTGGACCGCCTCCATCTGGCCTGCCAGGAATTCGAAGTTGCGTTCCACGTTCTTCGGGTAGTCGACCCGGAAGCAGGCTGCGATCCGGTCAAGCGACTGCTGGCGATCCTCAGGCGTGCTATCGATGTTCACGTCTTCTGGGCGCAGCGGGGCGGCGCCCTTGATGGCCGCTCCGTCATTCAGGTTGAAGACCTGCTTGTCGTCCCCCCAGATGCGGATCGACTGTGCGATCAGGTCACGGGTCTGCATGAAGATGAAGGTACTTTCCACCGTATCCGTGAAATTGCCCGGCACGGTCAGCGTCTGCTTCATGGCGACGTCGGTTTCCTTCACCACCTTGGCGACGTTGTCGGTGGCGTGTTCTTCGTCGTAGTAGTAGCTCATCGTCGAATGGTGCGGCCCTTCCTTCGGGTAGCCCACGTCGACGCCCAGCAGGTAGATATCCTTGAAACCCATGCGCAGCGCAAAGTCACTGCCGGCATTGGTCACCGTCGGTCCGGTGGAGAAGCGCGGATACTTGTTCTCGATGTCGATGATCTGCGTGCCGCCGTCGACCGCCTTGAGAATCATCAGCGGCTTGTCGGAGAAGTTGAAACAGCCAGGTGGGATCAGCGACAGGAACAGCAGCGGCACGTCTTTCACGAACTCGCGTAGCCGGACGTCGGACATGAACTCGTAGGTGAAGTCGGTACGCTCGATCTCGATGTAGAAATCCGGCTTGATGCCCTTCTTCATGAAGACGCTGATGGCGGAACCGCAGCAGATCACGACGACCTGGTCCCGATAGCGTTCGATCAATGGCCACAGGTGGTCGAGCGAAGGCCCGGAGCCCACCACGAAGGCAATCGACTTGTCGTAGGTCTTTTGCTCTTCCCGAACGCATAGCGGGTAGTTCTGCATCACGTTCTGGGCGGAATGCAGCAGGGACAGCACTTCGTCGTCGAAGAATCCCCAGCCGGAATACAGCTTGAACATGTCCACCGACAGGGTGGACCAGATGTCCTTGACGTCTTCGGACTTGTAATCGTTGAAGTGCAGGCCGATGCCCCGCGCAAAATACGGTGGCCAGTGGGCGCGGATGGCCATGAGCAGATCGTTGGCCAGTTCCTTGGTGTCCGGCGCCGTCCGGATCGTTAATTGCCGGCCGCCGCG
>CBIHQA010000151.1:0-7966 GCA_966211475.1 uncultured Neisseriales bacterium | reverse complement strand
TAGTCCTCCACCCGACAGGGATGCGCCATATCAGGCTGCTGCGGCAACCACCCGAGGCGACGGGCCCGGGATCGCGCCGGCCAAGCGCCCAGCGGCCGATCATCCAGCGACAACCGCCCGCCCTGGGCGGAACGGTGACCAGCCATCGTCGCCAGCAGCGTGGATTTGCCGATGCCGTTGCGACCCAGCACCACCCAGCGTTGTCCTGGCTTCACCTGCCAGTCCAGTCCGCGTACGACGCACCGGCCGGCGATGGTCACATCGAGCCCCTCAGCGCGCAGCATGCCAACGCCTCCACAGAATGACCGCGACCGTCGGTGCTCCCAGTAGCGCGGTGATCGCGCCGACCGGCAATTGACGCGGCGCCAGCACCGTCCGTGCGATGGTGTCGGCCAGCACCAGCAGCGCCGCCCCCAATAATGCGGAAACCGGCGCCTGCAATATCAGCCGGGAGCCAGCCAACCGACGGGCCAGCTGTGGCACCACCAGGCCCACGAAGCCGATCGCCCCAGCCGATACCACCGCACTGCCGGTCAGCAGGCTGGCCAGCATCCAGACCGCTGCCCGCACCGGCGTCACCGACACCCCGACCGACCAGGCGAGCGCATCGCCCTGCGCCACCACGGCCAGCGGGCGGCGTAATATAGAAAGCATCAGAATCGCGGTCACCAGACCCAGCAACAGCGGCAGGTGCGAAACCGGTTGCCCCAGGTCTCCCAGCAACCAGAACAACATGCCCGGCAACCGATCCGCGGGCGCCAGTGCAAACAGCAAGGTGACCGCCGCACTGCATACGCTGCCAATTAACACGCCGATCAGCAGCAGGCGTTCCGGCGCAAACCCGCCGGCCAACAGGACCACAACCGCCAGCGTGCCGGCGGCTCCCGCCGTCGCCGCTGGCGCCACCCAGACGGTGGAAATCCCCAGCAGTAGCACCAGCAACCCGCCCACCGATGCGCCGCCCGAGACGCCCAGCAGGTAAGGGTCAGCCAGCGGATTGCGCAACAGGACCTGCAGCAGCCAGCCGGACAAGGCGAGCGCAGCGCCTGTCTCGGTGGCCAGCAGGACGCGGGGGCCGCGCAGATCCCAGACCAGCGCCTGGACCAGCGGAGAGGCCTCTCCGCGCAGCATGGCGAGCCAGTCCGGGTAGTCGATTCCGACACTGCCGCACGCCAACCCCAGCAATATCGCCAGCACCAATACTGCGCTGCAGCAGAACAATAGGCGCCATGCAGGGGTCCAATGCGGGGTCCGCTCCTCCATCGGTGTCTCTCTGAACGTGGAAATCACTTGCAAAACCGAAGCTTACGCCTTGACGACAAAAGAAAAGGCCCATTATATTGGACCGATGGAAATCGAGCTCAGCCAACTCGAAAGTCGTATCGAGGCCTTGGCGCAACTATGCCACCAGCTGCGTGGCGAAAACCGGCAATTGCGTCAGGCAGCTGACGCGCTGTCGATGGAAAACCGCGTGCTGCACGACAAGATCGAGCGGGCGGGCGAAAAGCTCGAACAACTGTTGTCGCAACTGCCTGAGGAGGCCGCATGAGCGAGATACGTGGCCTCGACGTCACCATCATGGGCCGGGAATTCAAGGTTGCCTGCCCGGCCGACGAAGAAGAAGGTCTGATGCAGGCGGTGGCCTATCTGGATCAGCGGATGCGCGAGATCCGTGACTCCGGCAAGGTGATCGGCATCGACCGGATCGCCATCCTTGCAGCGCTCAATATCACCCACGAATTCCTGCATGTGAAGGTCGCCCCCGATTTTGACAACGGGGCGTTTCAGCGTAGAATTGCTCGCATGCAGGACGTGATCGACCAGGCGCTGTCAGAACAGGGCGACCTGCTCTGATCCGCAATCAGAGCCGTTTTCCAGCCACTGGTTTCCACCTGCAGATCGCCGCGACGATGCATTGACCAGACCCGATGATGGGTTTGGTTCAATCGGCCAAGTTCAATCGGTTTATCCCTGCGGTGTTCGTTTTTCGGTCTGATTGCTTCGAACCAATGCATGCGTGCATGGTTGCCGACCTTAACGGCGTTGTGTGCAAGTCCCACTAAGCGGAATTGCCTGATGCGCCGATCTTGGCGACCCCTTGAACTTAGGTTCAAGACATAAGACCGGACGGCACTCGCGGGGGTACCCCCCTTCTTCCTACTCCATGACCGACAAGCCCGCCCTGCGCCGAGAGCTGAGACTGCGACGGCGGGCGGTTTCCGCGACCGCGCGCCAACAGGCCGCCGAGCGGGCATTGGGCCATCTGCTGCGTCAGCCTGTGCTGCGTAAGCATGGCTCGCGCAGTCGCCGCATCGGCCTGTTCTGGCCGATGGACGACGAATTCGACAGCCGACCGCTGATGGTCGCGATGCGCAGTCTCGGCCATGCCGTCTACCTGCCGGAAGTCCCGCGGGTCGGCCGCCGGCTGTGGTTCAACAAGGTCGACGCCCGCAGCCGCTGGACCGACAATCGCTTCGGCATCCCGGAAAGCCGCCACCGCGACCGCCGCCGCGCGGAGTCGCTGGATCTGCTGCTGGTACCCCTGCTTGGCTTCGACGCTCGTGGCTACCGGCTGGGCATGGGAGGGGGTTTCTACGACAGCACGCTGGCCTTCCGTCGCTGGCGCCGCAGCCCGCCACCACGGGTGGTAGGCGTAGCCTATGCTTGCCAGGAAGTCCCACACGTCCCGCATGATCCTTGGGACATGCCGCTCGATGCGGTGCTGACCGAACACGGCTACCGGCGATTCGGACACGGTGGCAGGCGGGTGATCATGGAGGGGACCACCCTGGAAGGAGACACCTGAATGCGGTATTGGCTGATGAAATCGGAGCCGGACGAAGTCGGGATCGACCACCTGGTGGCGGAGCCGGATAAACCGGTGCCGTGGTTCGGCGTGCGCAACTACCAGGCACGCAATTTCATGCGCGACCAGATGCAGCTTGGCGACCAGGTGCTGTTCTATCACTCCAGCTGCCCGGAGCCGGGTGTGGCGGGCATAGTCGAGGTCAGCAGCGTCGCCTACCCGGACGAGACCCAGTTCGACCCCTCCAGCCATTACTATGACCCGAAATCCACGCGGGAAGCGCCGCGCTGGATCAACGTGGATGTGAAGCTGGTCCGCAAGACCCGCCTGATGCCGCTCAACGAGATGCGTCAGTATCCGGAACTGGCGGACATGCAGGTGTTGCGCCGAGGCAACCGGCTATCGATCACGCCGGTGGAACCCGCCGAATGGCAGTTCATCCTGCAGCGGCTGGACCAACCAGGCTGAAAGCCCTCCAATGACACTATTCGCACTGACGATCAGTCTGCTGACCGGCAGTATCGCCGGCCTGCTCGCTGGTTTGCTGGGCGTGGGCGGCGGCCTGATCATCGTCCCCGCGCTGACCTTCCTGTTTCAGCGGGAAGGTTTTCCGCCGCAGTACGTGGCGCACCTGGCGCTGGGCACGTCGCTGGCCAGCATCGTCTTCACCTCGGTATCGAGCTTCCTGGCGCACCATCGTCACGGCAACGTGATGTGGTCTGTCGTCGCGCGGATCGCGCCCGGCATTGTCGTGGGCACGCTGGGCGGCAGCTTGCTTGCCGGTCAGCTGTCCACCTGGTTCCTGAAGGTCTTCTTCATCCTGTTTGCGCTGACCGTGTCAGTGCAGATGGGCTTCGGCCTGCGTCCGAAGGGTGCACGTCAGTTACCGGGGATGGCTGGCATGAGCACCGCCGGACTGGTGATCGGCGGCATCTCCTCCTGGGTGGGCATCGGTGGCGGATCGCTGACGGTACCGTTCCTGAGTTGGTGCAACGTGGATGTGAAGCGGGCAATTGGTACCTCAGCCGCCGTTGGCCTGCCGATCGCGGCGGCTGGCGCCATCGGCTACCTCATGGCCGGCTGGGGGCGAGCGGGCCTGCCGGCGTATTCGGCGGGCTTCCTGTACCTGCCATCCCTAGCGGCCATCGTCGGCATGAGCGTGCTGACCGCACCGATCGGCGCCCGTGCCGCGCAGCGCTTGCCGGTGGCGACGCTGAAGCGGGCATTTGCTTTGCTGTTGCTGGCCGGTGCCGTGAAAATGGCCGTCAGCCTGTAAGGCGTTGGCGGGTCAGGTCAGCCGAGGAACGGCCGCCGACTCTAGCATCGCAGCGGCCAGCCCGGCAGGGACCGCTTCGCTGAACCAGTGTCCCTGTACGCGGCGGATGCCAAGCGAGGCCAGTTGGCGGACAGTGGATTCGTCCTCGACCCCTTCTGCAATCACTGTCAGGCCCAACGCATCGGCCATCTGCACAATGGCCTGCACGATGCGACGGCCCCGCTCGGTGGTGATCTTGGCGGTGAAACTGGGGTCGATCTTGAGCAGGCGGATCGGCATTTCATGCAGCTGGGACAGCGCCGAATAGCCCGTGCCGAAGTCGTCCAGCGCCACGGCGAACCCGCTGTGTTCCAGTTGCTCCAGGAAGTGCGTCTGGCGGGAGATGTCGGCGAGCGCCGTGCTCTCGGTGATCTCGATAATGAGGTCGGATGGCGACAAGCCGTGGGCTGCCACCTTGGCGATCAGTTGTTCCACAAAACCGGCGGAAAACAGCTGCGGACGAGCGACGTTGACCGCCACCGGCTGCGTGAGGCCACGTGCGCGCCATGCACTGAGATGGCGCAACACCTCATCGATGACCTGCTCGCCGAGTTCGCGGATCAGGCCCATCTTTTCCGCCATCGGCACGAACACCCCCGGGCTGACCCAGCCCAGGCGATCGTCGTACCAGCGGGCCAGCGCTTCGAAGGACACGACACGGCCGCTGTCGAGCTCAACCACCGGCTGCAGGAACATCTGGATCGACCGCTCGGCCAGCGCATCGGTGAACCACCCTTGCAACGCCACATGCTGCCGGTCGATCTGCTGGCGGTCGGCCACGTCCCGGTAGAACTGCACGTTGTTGCGGCCCGCGCCTTTGGCGTAGAACAGGGTATGGTCCGCCACCGACAGCAGCCCATCGGCGCTATCGGCATCCTCCGGGAACACGGCGAGGCCGATGCTGATGGAGGGTTTGGTTTCCAGCCCATCCACCGCGATGCCTTGCCGGGCGACTTCACGCAGCCGCTCCGCGATGCGGGACAGCGAGCGCAGGTCTTGCAGGTCCGGCAGCAGCACCACAAATTCATCGCCGCCCCAACGGGCGAGGGTATCGACCTCGCGCAGCACGCTCTTCAGACGCTTGGAGAGCTCCACCAGTACGGCATCACCGGCTTTGTGGCCGAGGCTGTCATTGATCAGCTTGAAGTGATCGAGGTCGATAAAGCCGAGTGCCACCTGGTTCTGGTTGCGGCGGGCGCGGGCCAGCGCCTCGTTCAACTTCTCGTCCAGCAACAGGCGGTTCGGCAGGCCGGTCAGCGCATCGTACAGCGCCATCTGCATGATGCGCCGTTCCTGCTGGTAAGCCGCGGTGATGTCCCGTAGCACGCCGTGGACTTCCAGCGGCGCGCTCAGATGCGGCCGTTGTGCGAGCAGACGGGCTTCGACCCAGCGCGGCTCGGGCTCGTGCAGTAGTCGAAAGCGGACCATTTCCTGCTGGCTTTCGCCGGCCGACAGCCGGCAGAAGGCCATGTCGACGTCTGGCCGATCCTGCGGATGGACCCAGCGGGACAAGGGATAGCCGTAGTCGTCCCCCAACCGGTCCGCGGACTCACCCCGCAAGGTGGCCCAGGCCGTGCTGGCATGCAGCAGGATGCCGCTGGCCGTAAGTTCGATCACCGCCTCGTCCAGCAGATCCAGCGTCTTCAGCATGGTCTGCCAACGCAGCTCTTCCTGGACCAAGGTGGTGGTGTCGCGCAGCAGTACCACGATGGAAGGGCCGACACCCTCGGCGTCCGGAACGGCCTGCAGACGCACATTATAGTGACTGGCGGGGTAGCGGGTGTCGTCGGTGCAGCGGAGCACGCGGCTACCGCCCTCGATCAGCACGCCGGGCAAAGCGGCAGCAATCGACGTAGCCACGCTGGCAGGCAACACCTCCGCCAGGTGCCGGTCCTGCGCCGGGATGCCCTGGTAGGCCGGTGCATGGCTCCATAGGTTGCGGATGCGGCCGTTGTAGTCGCACTCCACCAGCACGTCTTCCGTCGCCCCGACGAGCGCCTGCAGCCGTTGCTGGTTGACCGACAGCGCCTTGGCCGCCTGGTCGCGCTCCAGCGACAGCGCCAGATCGTTGATCACTGCGCAGAGCATCGACAACGCGACGCGATGCCATTGCCGGGGCCGCGTCGATAGCAGGGCAACGAACCCGGTGGCCTCGCCCCGCCGCAGCAAGGGCACGACCAGTAGGTCGGCAGCGGCCACGCCCGCTTCGAGCAACTGGGGCAGCATGCGTTCCGGCCCAAGATGAACCAGCATGCCGGCGGCCAGCCGCTCGCCCCATTCGCCCAAATCAGCGTAACGCAGCTTGCAGAGGCGTTCGATGGGTGCCCGCGTAGACAGTGACGGAGCAATGCGGACGGTGTGGACGGCCGCAGCGCGGTCGAGGTCTTCTCCGGGTTGATCCAGATAGAGCGCGGCCAGTTCGGCGTCGCAGGCCTCCAGAATCAGCGCCAGCGCGTCCCCGGCCGGATCTGGCGAACTCTCCGCCAGCAGCAGGCTGGCGACTTCGTCCAGCAACGCAAGGAAGGTCTTGTACTGCCGCAGTTCCTCGACGGCATCCAGGCCGGCTTGTAGCGGCAGTCCGGTATTCATCGCCCGGACACCGCCGCCGCACGGGCGAGGTTCAGGAAGGTATCCAGCGGCAGTGCCTCGGCCCGAGCACCGGGGTCAACGCCGAGTCCGGTCAGGGCGGCCGCATCGAACCAGCGGGAGAGCGTATTGCGGATGGTCTTGCGGCGCTGCGAGAACGCGGCGGCGACCACCTCGCTCAATGCACACTCCTGAGCGGCGTTCAGCGCCCTTTCCTGCTTGGGCGCCAGGCGGACCACCGCGGAATCCACCTTGGGCGGCGGATCGAAGGCTTCGGGAGGCACATCGAACAGCCACTCGGTATGGAAGCGGTACTGCAACATCACCGTCAGCCGGCCGTAATCCGGCGTGGACGGCTCGGCCACAATGCGGTCGACCACTTCCTTCTGAAGCATGAAGTGCAGATCGCGCACCGGGAATTCGGCCAGATGGAACAGCAGCGGCGAGGAAATGTTGTAGGGCAGGTTGCCCACCACCCGCAGATCGGCGCCCAGCGCGCCGAAATCGAAGCGCAATGCATCGCCCTCATGGATGCTGAGTTCCTGCGGGGTATGGATACGCTTGAGGCGGGCGACGATGTCACGGTCCAGCTCGACCACCTGTAGATGGGGCAACTGGGCCAGCAACGGCTCGGTCAGCGCCCCCAGACCTGGGCCGATCTCCACCATGTTGTCGCCAGGCTGTGGGCCGATGGCGCGCACGATGGCGTCGATCACCGAGGAATCGGTCAGGAAGTGCTGGCCGAAGCGTTTGCGGGGGATGTGCATGCCCTCTCCGTGCGAGATCCAGGCACCGAAATCCACGTCCGACGGCACCTTCAATAGGCGGTGGATTATGCGGCAGTCCTGAAGGCAGGGCAATGCCGCACTTCAGCCGACAAAAGGGGACAACTCAGGCCGCGAGTTCCGCCGCCAGCTTGACCGCTGCGCGCAGGCTTCCGGCATCAGCACGGCCGGTACCAGCCAGGTCCAGCGCCGTTCCATGGTCAACCGAGGTGCGCACCAAGGGCAGGCCGAGGGTGACATTGACCCCTTCGCCGAAGCTGGCGTACTTGAGAACAGGCAGCCCCTGGTCGTGATACATCGCCAGCACGGCGTCGGCCTGCTCCAGGTATTTCTTCTGGAACAGCGTGTCGGCGGGGAGCGGGCCTTGCAGGTCGAAGCCTTCCTGCCGCAATGCTGCCAGCACCGGCTCGATGACGGCTCCTTCTTCCCGCCCGAGGTGGCCGCCCTCTCCGGCATGCGGGTTGAGACCGGCGA
>CBIHQA010000150.1:0-7967 GCA_966211475.1 uncultured Neisseriales bacterium | reverse complement strand
GCCGAAGCGCAAATCGGGGCGTACAGCGCTGCGAGCATCGGATATGCTATGCGCCTCTCCCGTCCTGATCCGGATTCCGATGTTCGCCCTGCATGGCTATCACGTTGTCGGCATGCTGTACGAGAGCCGCAATTCCCGCGTCTACCGGGGGCACCGGCTGGCGGACGGGGCGCCGGCGATCTTCAAGCTGCTGAACGAGGACGTGCCGTCGCCGGACCGGCTGGCCCGATTCCAGCGGGAGTTCCACCTGACCCAGTCGCTGCGGTCGGATGGCGTGGTGGCCGCCGAGGCGCTGGTGCCCTGGAAGGATTCGCTGGTAATGGTGATGGAGGATTTCGGCGGCCAGTCGCTGAACAACCTCGCCGTCTCCACCACACTGTCGCTGGCCGAATGGCTTCGGCTCGCCATCCGTATCGCCGAATGCGTGGGCAACCTGCACGCCCAGCAGGTGATCCACAAAGACCTGAACCCGTCCAATATCGTCTGGAACCGTCATAGCGGCCAGCTCAAGCTGATCGACCTGGGTATTTCCACCCAGCTCACCCGCGAAGTCCCGGAGGTCCGCAACCCGGAACGGCTGGAGGGCACGTTGCCCTATGTGTCGCCGGAACAGACCGGCCGCATGAACCGCACGCTGGACTACCGCACCGATTTCTACAGCCTGGGTGTCAGCTTCTACGAAATGCTGACCGGGCAATTGCCCTTTACCGGCGGCGACCCGCTGGAGCTGGTCCACGCGCACCTGGCGAAGATGCCGTTGCCGGTGAATCACCTCAACGTCAATCTGCCGCCGGTACTGGCCGCCATCGTCGCCAAGCTGATGGCGAAGAACGCCGAGGACCGCTACCAGAACGCCACCGGCCTGGTGGCGGACCTGCAAAACTGCCTGCAACTGCTCTCTGAGCGCGGACAGGTGCCGAGCTTCGCGCTGGGCAGCCGCGACTTCTCGGAGCGGCTGCAGATTCCGCAAAAGCTTTACGGCCGCGAGCAGGAAGTCGCCACGCTGCTTTCCGCCTTCGAGCGGGCCGCGCAGGGCAGGGCGGAGCTGTTGCTGGTGGCCGGTTTCTCCGGCATCGGCAAATCCGCGCTAGTGCACGAGGTGCAGAAGCCGATTACTCGCCGTCGCGGCTACTTCATCAAGGGCAAGTTCGACCAGTTCAAGCGCAACATCCCCTATGCGTCGCTGATCCAGGCCTTCCAGGAGCTGGTGCGGCAACTGCTGACCGAAGGCGAAGACGCGCTGGCCGACTGGAAGGCAGCACTGACCCGGGCACTAGGTGGCAACGGCCAGGTGATCGTGGACGTGATCCCGGAAGTCGAGTGGATCATCGGCCCGCAGCCGCCGGTGCCGGAGTTGCCGGCCGAGCAGGCGCAGAACCGCTTCCACCGCGTGCTGCGGCAGTTCGTCACGGCCTTTGCCAGTGCCGACCATCCGCTGGTGATCTTCCTCGACGATCTGCAATGGGCCGACCTGCCGTCGCTGCAACTGATGAACCTGTTGCTGGGCGATGCCGACGCGGCGCACCTGCTGCTGATCGGCGCCTACCGCGACAACGAAGTCTCCGCCGCGCATCCTCTGACGCTCAGCCTGGAGGCCGCCCAGGCCGCCGGCATCACCGTGCAGACGCTCACCCTGCCTCCACTGGCGCTGCCGCAGGTGGAATCGCTGCTGTGCGATACCCTGCGGGCGCCGGTCGAACGCGTCAAATCGCTGGCCGCGCTGTGCTGGCACAAGACCCATGGCAACCCCTTCTTCCTGGGGCAGTTCCTGCACGCACTGGCGGATACCGGCCTGCTGTGGGGCGATGCCGAGGATGGAAGCTGGGTGTGGGACGTCGAGGCCGTCCGCCTGGCGCCCTTCACCGACAACGTCATCGACCTGATGGCCGGGCGCATCCGCACATTGCCGGAGGCCACGCAGCAGATGCTGCGCTGGGCCGCGGCGCTCGGTAACGTATTCGACCTGGCGCTGCTGGCCCGTGTCTGCGGCATGTCTGAGCCCGACGCCGCCCAACCGCTGTGGGATGCCTTGCGGGCCGGGCTGGTGCTGCCGCTGGACGACAACTACAAGTACGTCGGTTACAGCGGCGAAGTCCCGATGCTGTGCCCGTCCTATCGCTTCCTGCACGACCGGGTGCAGCAGGCCGCCTACCTGCCGGCCAGCGAGGACGAAAAGGCCGCGATGCACCTGCAGATCGGCCGGCGCTGGCTGGAGTCGCTTTCCGAGGGCGAGCGCGACGAGCAGATCTTCGCCCTGGTGAACCACTTCAACCTGGGACGGGAGCAGATCGTCGAGCCGGCCGAGCGCCTGCAGATCGCGCAACTGAACCTGGCCGCCGCGCAGCGCGCCAAGGCGTCCGCCGCTTACCGGCCCGCGCAGAACTACGCGGAAACCGGGCTCTCCATCCTCGGCGAAGCAGACTGGAAGCAGCACGGTCCGCTGCTGCTGGCACTGCATCTGGAGACCGCCGAGTCTGCCTACCTGGCGATCGACTTCGCCGCAATGACGGCGCACACCGAAGCGGTGCTGGCCAACACAACCGGCCTGCTGGACCGCGTCAAGGCGCAGCAGATCCGCATCCATGCCCGCGCCGCCGAAAACCTGCCGCTGGAAGCCATCGACATGGCGCTGGACGCGCTGGAAGAGCTCGGCCTGCCGCTGCCGCGCCGACCGAACGACCTGCACGTGCTGACCGCGCTGTTGCGCACCAAGGCATCGCTGGCCGGGCGCGGCATGGACAAGCTGCTGTCGCGCCCGGCCCTGACCGACCCGCGCACCCAAGCGGCGATGTTGCTGTTGCAGGCGATTCTGGCACCGTCCTATTTTGTCTCGCCCTCGCTGTTCCTGCTGGTGGTGTTCATGGGCGTCCGGCTGACGGTCAAACATGGCAACGCGCCGATGTCCAGCTTCGCCTATGCGACCTACGGCATGGTGCTGTCCGGCGTGACCGGCGAGATCAAGCGCGGCAGCCAGTTCGGCGAACTGGCGCTAGCCCTGGCACGGCAGTCGCCGATCAAGACCTACCGCACCCGTACCCAGTTCATCGTGCATTGCGTGGTCAAGCCCTGGAGCGACCCGATACGCAACACGCTGCAACCGCTGCTGGAAACCTACACGCTGGGCATGGACAACGGCGACCTGGAATACGGCGCCTACGCAGCCAACAACTACTGCCAGAACGCCTTCCACGCCGGCATCGAACTGCACGTGCTTGATCAGGACATGGCGCGCTACTGCCAAGTGGTGTCGCAGCTCCACCAGGAGGCGGCGCGCTTCTGGCTGTCGATCACCTGGCAGGCCGCCCACGACCTGATCCACCGCACCAGCCACACCGGCGAACTTTGCGGCCCGCACTACGACGAGCGCGAGCTGCTCTCCCGTCACCTGGCCGCCAAGGATGGCTCCACCATCTTCATCCTCTACGGCATGAAGCTGATGCTGGCCTACTTGTACGACGCCCCTTCCGCGCTGGCGCATGCCGAGGCGGGCCGTCCCTGGCTGAAGGCGGGCGTGGCGCTGTTCGGCTCCGCCGTGTACCTGTACTACGATGCGCTGACCTGTCTGGCCGCCGTGCCGACCGCCGACGGTGCACGCCGCGCCAAACTGCTACGCCGCGCTCGCCGCTGCCAGCGCAAGCTGCGGCACTGGGCCAATCATGCGCCAGCCAACTTCCTGCACAAATGGCACCTGGTCGAGGCCGAACGGCTGCGGGTGGAGCGGCGTGAGTTCGATGCCATCCGGCATTACGAAACGGCGATCCAGCAGGCACGCAGCAACAGCTTCGTCCAGGACGAAGCGCTGGCGAACGAACTGCTCGGCCGCTTCCACCTGAACCGCGGCGAACAGACTGCCGCCCGGGCCTACCTGATGGAGGCACACCGCCGCTATCGCCGCTGGGGCGCCATGGGCAAGGCGCGCCAGATGGAAGCCCGCTATCCGAACTGGCTGTTCGTGGCGGATTCCGTGCGCAAGCAAACCGTGACCACCGACGTGCATGCTGTTCACTCGATCACCACCACTTCCACCCACACCGGCGACCTGGATTTTGCGACCGCGCTGAAGGCATCGCAGGCGATCTCCGGCGAGATTGTGCTGGATCGGCTGCTGAAGCGACTGATGGACGTGGTGATCGAAAACGCCGGCGCCCAGCGCGGCGTGCTGTTGTTGCGGCGCGACCAGACCTGGGGCATCGAGGCCGAAAAAACGGTAGACCAGGACGAAGCCTCGCTGCCGCAATCGCTGCCGCTGACCGAAGGCGAACCGCGCCTGCCGCTGTCACTGGTGCCGCTGGTGACCCGTACCCGCGAGACGGTGGTGATCGCCGACCCGCTGGAAGACCGGCGCGTCAGTCAGGACCCGTACCTGGCCGTCCGGCAGCCGCAGTCGCTGCTGGCCATGCCCATCGTGCACTACGGCAAGGTGATCGGCATGCTCTACCTGGAGAACGAGTTGGTTGCCGGCGTGTTCACCCGGGAGCGCTTGCAGGTGCTGCAACTGCTGACGTCGCAGGCCGCCATCTCGATCCAGAACGCCTGGCTGTATGCCGAGATGGAAGAACGTGTTGCCGAGCGCACCGCCGAGCTGGAAGAGCTCGCTACCCGGGACGGCCTGACCGGCGTCGGCAACCGCAAGGCATTCGACGAGGCGCTGGAGCAGGAAATGGCACGCGTCCGCCGGACCGCGCAGCCGCTGTCGCTGATCCTGGTGGACCTCGACCACTTCAAGCACATCAACGATACCCATGGCCACCTGGCGGGCGATCAGTGCCTGAAGGCGGTGGGCGAGGTCCTGTCGCAGATGCGCCGCCGTGCCGGCGACGTGGTTGCCCGCTATGGCGGAGAGGAATTCGCGCTGCTGCTGCCGTCCACCGACCTGCAAGGCGCCAACCTGCTGGCCGAGGAAGTGCTGCTGTCGATCCGCAATCTCGTGGTCGAGGTCGACGAGCAGCGCCTGGTGCTGACCGCCAGCCTGGGCGTTGCCTGCGCAGACGGCTACAACGCCACCGAACCTGCTTACTTGATTGCGGCGGCGGACCGCCTGCTGTATGCCGCCAAGCAGGCCGGCCGGGACCGGGTGATGACATAGCTGCTGGCGAAGGCGGAACGCATTCTTACTAGTGGGCGCAAAGCAAGCTTTGCTGGTTTGAGCAGTGGCAACCCATCCGCAGCTCCCCGATGAATTCCCACCCTCCTTACTCCCGCCCGCCGGCGGGAGGGCCTCGCTTCGCTCGATGGTGGTACTGCAGACGGAAAAACACCCGCCAGCCGGAAACCGGCGGACGGGTGTTTTTCAGGTCTGAGTCGCGTTTATGTGGTCTTGACGTGCAGGTCGACCTTCACGCTCTTCACACCCTCTACACCGCGCGTGACGGAAACTGCCTTGTCGATCTGCGTCTGGTTGTCCACGAAGCCGGACAACTGGACCGTCCCGCGGAAGGTCGTCACGCTGATCGGAAAGGACTTCAACCCCGGCTCGTTGAGCAGCGCCGCCTTCACCTTGGTGGTGATCACCGAGTCGTCGGTGTATTCGCCGGCCGATTCCTGGGTTCGCGTCGCGGCGCAGCTGGTCACGAACAAGCTGGTGGTGCCGATCAGAGCGGCGGTCAGGATGGTTCGTACCTTCATGGATTCCTCCTGTTCAAAGGTGGTTGCCCACGTTCATCCGAGCGGGCTGCGCGGGGGAAAATTCCCGGCAAGCTGAACAGGGGCTGAACTTCCCACAACCGTATCTCAACCCAATGTCGGTGCTGGCGGCCTGAAAGCCGCCTTAGATTGCTGACAAACCCCGGTGGCCCGCTTGCGGGTCATCTTCAACCCGCCCTCCCGCCAGAGGGCGGGAGCTGGAGGGTGGGGAAAGTCTCAGGGAGGCTGCGGATGGGTTGCCGTCCGTCAAACCAGCAAAGCTAGCTTTGCGCCCGTCTGATGCCATGCTTCCCACCTATGAGCAGCCTGCGGTGGCCTGAAAACCGCGCCCGGTCTTCGTCATAAACTGCTCCGGTGCACGGTCAGCAGCGCCCCGGCCAGCAGCATCATGATTCCCGCGCAGCTCTTGTTGAGGGTGCGCAACCCGCGTTCCGTCAGCCAGCGCGTCACCTGCGTACCGCCCAAGGCATAGCTCGTCATCAGCATCAGGTTGATGCCGGCGAACATCGCGGCCAGTTGGGCGTATTGCGGCAACTGCGGGCCGGCGGGATTCACGAACTGCGGCAGGAAGGCCACCATGAACGGCAGCCCCTTGGGGTTGGACAGCGCCACCATCAGGCTGCGCAGGAAGGCCCGCAGCGCGCTGACCGGCTGGCCGCCCGCCAGGCCCATGGCCTTCGGCCGGCTCTTCCACAGTTGCCGGGCAATCCACAGCAGGTAAGCCACCCCCGCCCATTTGACGACGGTGAACAGCGTCTCCGACGCGTACAGCACCGTGCCCAGCCCAAGCGCCACCACGCCGATCAGCAGCAGGTCGGACAACACCGCGCCCAGGATACCGAAGAAGGCGATCCGCATGCCGGAGGTGGCGCCATTGCTCAGCGCCAGCAGCATGGTCGGACCGGGCGTGGCGATCACCGCCACGGAAGTCACGGAAAACAGCAGGAATTGCGTCTGCGTCATGGTCGGCGCTCCAGCGAAGGGCGGCGCTTGCCGCGGGGGTGGATGATGGCCTCCATGCTAGGCGTCCCCGCTGTGGCGTTGCAGACGCAGACTGTTACGGCTTTGAACGCAACAGTTTGACTATTTTGTTAACTGTTATGGTCATGCATCCGGCGAACTGTTACTGTCCAACCCACACGCCCGACGGCAACATCCCGCCATGACCCCAACCGACTCCGCTCCCCGGCCGTTGCTATACCAGTCGCTGGCGGACGAGATCGCCAGCCGCATCGACCAGGGGCTGCTGCAGCCCGGTGAAAAGCTGCCGTCGATCCGCAAGCTGTCTGCCCAGCGGCAGGTCAGCCTGTCCACGGTGATGGAAGCATTCGGCGTGCTGGAGGATCGAGGGCTGGTCGAGGCGCGGCCACAGTCCGGCTACTACGTGCGCCGCCGCCGCGCGCTGGCCGAGCCGCAGCCGACCGAACCGGCCAGCCAGCCTCGTGCGGTGCAAGTGGAAGAACTGATGGAGGCCGTGTTGCAGGACGGCCAAGTCGAGCACTACTCCCGGCTCACGCTGGGTGGTGCGATGCCCGATCCCAGCCTGTTCCCGGTCGACCGGCTACGGCGGGTGATGACCCGGGTGCTGCGCGATCATCCGGACCTGATCGGCACCTATGGCGACTCCCACGGCAACTTGGAGCTGCGTCGCCAGATCGCCCGCCGCGCGCTGCTGTGGGGCGGCACCCTATCGACCGACGAGCTAGTGGTCACCCACGGCTGCATCGAGGCGCTCAACCTCTGCCTGCATGCCGTCACGCAGCCGGGTGATGTGGTGGCGATCGAATCCCCCGCCTTTTTCGGCCTGCTGCGCACGCTCGACATTCTCAAGCTCAAGGCGCTGGAAATCCCCACCCACCCGCGCGACGGCGTGTCGCTGGAGGCGCTGGAGCTCGCTACTCGTAACGGGCAGGTCAAGGCCTGCGTGTTCTCGCCCAATTTTGCCAACCCCTTCGGCAGCCTGATGCCGGATGCGCGCAAACAGCAACTCGTCGTGCTGCTGGCCGAACGCAACATCCCGCTGATCGAAGACGACGTGTTCGGCGAGTTCTTCGACGGTACGCGCCGCCCGCCACCCGCCAAGTTCTACGACCGCAACGGCATGGTGATGCTGTGCGATTCCTTCACCAAGCTGGTGGCGCCGGATTTCCGCGTCGGCTGGGTGGCTGCGGGGCGGTTCCAGCGCGACATCGTCCGCTTGAAGAAGTGCAACACCCAGGCCAACCCGGAACTGCTGCAACTCACGCTGGCGCGCTACCTGGCCGAAAGTGGTAGCGAGCGGCACCTGCGCAACCTGCGACAGTCCTGCGCCAGGCAGCGGCAGC
>CBIHQA010000149.1:0-7974 GCA_966211475.1 uncultured Neisseriales bacterium | reverse complement strand
CGGCGCGCTGGTGCACGGCCGCTTTATCTGACTACATAGACAAGAAGATCCCCCATGTCCCTGATGAAGCAGTTTCTCGACAACTCCTACCTGTTCGGCAGCAACGTGCCGTTCATCGAGGAGCTGTACGAGCAATACCTGGCGGACCCGAAGAGCGTGGATGGCCAATGGCGCGACTACTTCGACCGCTGGCAGGCCGGCGCCACCAAGCGTGACGTTTCGCATACCGCCATCCAGCAGGCGTTTGTTGAGCTGACCAAGAAGCCGGTCGCCCCCGCGCCGGTTCCTGGCGACGACACCGCCACCCAGAAGCAGATCCAGACGCTGCGCCTGATCTCCGCCTACCGCGTGCTGGGCAGCCGCCACGCCAAGCTCGACCCGCTGCAGCGTTTCGACCAGCGCGTGGTGCCGGAGCTGGACCCGTCCTACCACGGCCTGACCGATGCCGACATGAACCGCGTGGTCAACGGTGGTTCGCTGATGGGCAACGGCCGCGCCAAGATCGCCGACATCATCGACAAGCTGCGCCAGACCTACGCCGGCAGCATCGGCCTGGAGTTCATGCACATCACCGATAGCGCGCAGCGTCACTGGATCCAGCAGCGCTTCGAGAGTGTCTACTCCACCCCGAGTTTCACCCCGGAAAAGAAGAAGCGCATCCTCAAGCAGATCACCGCGGCGGAAACGCTGGAAAAGTACCTGCACACCAAGTACGTCGGCCAGAAGCGCTTCTCGCTGGAAGGCGGCGAGTCGCTGATCGCGGCGCTGGACGAAGTGATCCAGCGCGCCGGCGAGCAGGGCGTGCAGGAAATGGTGATCGGCATGGCCCACCGTGGCCGTCTGAACGTGCTGGTCAACAGCCTGGGCAAGGCGCCCAAGGACCTGTTCTCCGAATTCGAAGGCCGCCCGACCACCGACCTGCCGTCGGGCGACGTGAAGTACCACATGGGTTTCTCGGCCGACATCCCGACCCCGGGCGGCCCGATCCACCTGTCGCTGGCGTTCAACCCCTCCCACCTGGAAATCGTCAACCCGGTGGTCGAAGGCTCGGTGCGTGCCCGCCAGCAGCGCCGCAACGACAAGACCGGTGGCCAGGTGCTGCCGGTGCTGATCCACGGTGACGCGGCCTTCATCGGCCTGGGCACCAACCAGGGTACCTTCAACCTGTCCGCCACCCGCGGCTATGGCACGGGCGGCACGGTGCACATCGTGGTGAACAACCAGGTCGGCTTCACCACCTCCGACACCCGCGACGCGCGCTCCACCCTGTACTGTACCGACATCGCCAAGATGATCGAGGCGCCGGTGCTGCACGTGAACGGCGACGATCCGGAGGCAGTGGTGATGGTGATGCAGACCGCGTTCGACTTCCGCCAGCAGTTCGGCCGCGACGTCGTGGTCGACATCGTCTGCTTCCGCCGTCACGGCCACAACGAGGCGGACGATCCGTACCTCACCCAGCCGATGATGTACAAGAACATCGCCAAGCACCCGGGTACCCGCAAGCTGTACGCCGACCGCCTGGTGGCCGAGGGTGTGATTTCCGCTGAAGAGCCGGAAGAGAAGATCAAGGCCTACCGCGCCGCCCTGGACCGCGGTGAGCACGTCGAGCAGACCTCGCTGACCGGTTACCAGCGCGAATTCGCGATCGACTGGAGCCAGTATTTCGGCACCCACTGGGCGCATCCGGTGGACACCACCGTACCGATGGGCGACATCAAGCGCCTGGCGGGCAAGCTGACCACGGTGCCGGAAGACTTCAAGCTGCACCGCACCATCGAAAAGATGCTGAACGACCGCAAGGCGATGGTGGCGGGCGAGCAGCCGGTGGACTGGGGCATGGCCGAGACGCTGGCCTACGCCTCGCTGCTGGAATCCGGCTACGGCGTGCGCCTGTCCGGTGAAGACTCCGGCCGTGGCACCTTCAGCCACCGCCACGCCGTGCTGCACGACCAGAACCGCGAGAAGTGGGATGCGGGCGCCTTCGTGCCGCTGCGCAACCTGTCCGAGACCCAGAAGCATTTCCTGGTGATCGACTCGATCCTGAACGAAGAAGCGGTGCTGGCCTTCGAATACGGCTACGCCTGCTCCGCCCCGGACGAGCTGGTGATCTGGGAGGCGCAGTTCGGCGACTTCGCCAACGGCGCGCAGGTGGTGATCGACCAGTTCATCACCTCCGGCGAAACCAAGTGGGGCCGCCTGTGCGGCCTGACCATGATGCTGCCGCACGGTTACGACGGCCAAGGCCCGGAACACTCCTCCGGCCGCGTCGAGCGCTACCTGCAGATGTGCGCCGAGCACAACATCCAGGTGTTGATGCCGTCCGAAGCCAGCCAGATGTTCCACGTGCTGCGCCGGCAGATGATCCGCCCGTACCGCAAGCCGCTGGTCATCTTCATGTCCAAGCGCCTGCTGCGTTTCAAGGACTCGATGAGCCCGATCGAGCACTTCACCAACGGCCAGTTCCGCACCGTGATCAGCGATCCGGTCGAGCTGGACAAGAAGAAGGTGAAGCGCGTGGTCTGCTGCTCCGGCCAGGTGTACTACGACCTCGCCAATGGCCGAAAGGAACGCAACGTCTCCGACGTCGCCATCGTCCGCGTGGAGCAGCTGTACCCGTTCCCGACCGAGACGCTGCGCGAGGAACTGGCCCAGTATCCGAACGCCAAGGAACTGATGTGGGTGCAGGAAGAGCCGCGTAACCAAGGCGCCTGGCACCAGATCCGCCATCGCCTGGAAGCCTGCATGTCGGCCAAGCAGACCCTGTTGTACGCCGGCCGCGACAGCTCCGCCTCGCCGGCCGTGGGCTACATGAGCAAGCATACCGCTCAGCTCAAGGCCTTCGTCGAAGCCGCGATGACCACCGGTAAGTAAGCAGCCCGCCCGTAGGCGCCACCTCCACCGGGGTTTCTCGGTGACGTGGCGCCTGCGGCAAACACCGAAGCCAATAACGAAAAATGCGGGCGCACGGTGCCCGCTGCCCCCACCCAGAAAGGATGGCAGAGAAAATGATCATCGAAGTAAAAGTGCCGCAGTTGCCGGAATCGGTCTCCGAAGCGACCCTGGTCAGCTGGCACAAGAAGGAAGGGGATTTCGTCGAACGCGACGAGAACCTGATCGACGTCGAAACCGACAAGGTCATGCTGGAACTGCCAGCGCCGCAAGCCGGCAAGCTAGTCAAGATCATCAAGGGCGACGGTAGCACCGTCGGCAGCCAGGAACTGATCGCGCAGATCGATACCGCTGCCGCCAAGGGCGCCGCCGCTGAAGCCCCGGCCGCTGCTCCGGCTGCCGCCGCGCCCGCCGCCGCATCGGCAGACAAGAGTGCCATGCCGTCCGCCAAGAAGCTGGCCGCCGAGACCGGCGTCGACGTGAACGCCGTCGAAGGCTCCGGCCGCGGTGGTCGCGTGCTGAAGGAAGACGTGCAAGCCGCCGCCAGTAGCGCCGCCAAGCCGGCCGCAGCCCCCGCTGCGCCGGTGGTGGCCGACCTGTCCGGCCGTGCCGAACAGCGCGTGCCGATGAGTCGCCTGCGCCAGCGCGTGGCCGAGCGTCTGGTCCAGTCGCAATCCACCGCCGCCATCCTCACCACCTTCAATGAGCTGAACATGAAGCCGGTGATGGATCTGCGCAACAAGTACAAGGACAAGTTCGAGAAGGAACACGGCGTGAAGCTGGGCTTCATGTCCTTCTTCGTGAAGGCCGCGGTCCACGCGCTGAAGAAGTTCCCGGTCGTCAATGCCTCCGTCGACGGTACCGACATTGTCTACCACGGCTACTTCGACATCGGCATCGCCGTCGGCAGCCCGCGTGGCCTGGTGGTGCCCATCCTGCGCGACTGCGACAAGCTGAGCCTGGCCGACATCGAAAAGAAGATCGCCGAATTCGGCAAGCGCGCCCAGGACGGCAAGCTGACGGTGGAAGAACTCACCGGTGGCACCTTCACCATCTCCAACGGCGGCACCTTCGGCTCGATGATGTCCACCCCGATCATCAACCCGCCGCAATCCGCCATCCTCGGCATGCACGCCACCAAGGACCGTGCCGTGGTCGAAAACGGCGAAGTGGTGGTGCGCCCGATGATGTACCTGGCCATGTCCTACGACCACCGCATCATCGACGGCCGCGAAGCCGTGCTGAGCCTGGTGGCGATCAAGGAAGCGCTGGAAGACCCGGCGCGCCTGCTGCTGGACCTGTAACAGCGAGTGTGCGAACCCGGCCCCATGGCCGGGTTTGTCATGCAGGAGGTGCCCATGAGCATTGCCGACAACCTGATCACCACCGCGCTGGAACTGCCCGGCTACCGCATCGTGCGGAACGTCGGCATGTGCCGGGGTATCGTGGTCCGATCACGCAGTATCGTCGGCAACCTGGGCGCCGCCCTGCAGACGCTGTTTGGCGGCAACATCACGCTCTACACCTCGCTCTGCGAACGTGCCCGTGTCGACGCCTACAACCAGATGCGGCTGGAGGCTCTGAAGAAGGGCGCCAACGCGCTGATTGCGGTCCGCTACGACGCCAACGACGTCGCGGCGGGCGTGACCGAGGTGCTGTGCTACGGCACGGCGGTATACGTAGAGCAACTTTGAATCTCGGGTTTCCCCCACGCGCTTAGAGATTGAACAACATGGCTAACCAATTCGACGTCGTCGTCATCGGCGGTGGCCCCGGCGGCTACATCGCCGCCATCCGCGCCGCGCAGCTCGGCTTCAAGACTGCCTGCATCGACGCCTTCAAGAACAAGGACGGCAAGCAAAGCCTGGGCGGCACCTGCCTGAACGTCGGCTGCATCCCGTCCAAGGCGCTGCTGCAATCGTCCGAAAACTACGCCCAGCTGACCCATGACTTCGCCGAGCACGGTATCACCGCCAGCGGCGTGAAGCTGGACGTGGCCAAGATGCTGGAGCGCAAGAACAAGATCGTCGACAAGCTCACCGGCGGCGTGGCTTTCCTGCTCAAGAAGAACAAGGTCGCCAGCTACCTGGGCTACGGTCGCCTGGTGAAGCGCGAAGGCGAGGGCTGGGTGGTCGAGGTGAAGGACGGCGACAAGGTCGAAACCGTCACCGCCACCAACGTGATCATTGCCACCGGCTCCGTGCCGCGCCAGATCCCGGGCGCCGAAGTCGACAACGTCAACATCCTCGACAACGAAGGCGCCCTGTCCATCCCGGCCGTGCCGAAGAAGCTGGGCGTGATCGGCGCCGGCGTGATCGGCCTGGAAATGGGCAGCGTGTGGAAGCGCCTGGGCGCCGAGGTCACCATCCTCGAAGCGTTGCCGGAGTTCCTGGGCGCCGCCGACAAGGACCTGGCCAAGGAGGCGCAGAAGAGCTTCACCAAGCAAGGCCTGACCTTTCAGCTGGGTGTGAAGATCGGCAAGGTGACGAACAGCAAGAAGGGCGTCACGGTCGAATACACCGACAGCAAGGGCGAAGCCCAGACGCTGGCGGTTGACAAGCTGATCGTCTCCGTCGGCCGCGTGCCGAACACCCAGGGCCTGGGCGCCGCCGAAGTCGGCCTCAAGCTGACCGAGCGCGGCCAGGTGGAGATCGACGACCACTGGCGTACCAACCTGCCGAACGTCTTCGCGATCGGCGACGTGGTGCGTGGCCCGATGCTGGCCCACAAGGCGATGGACGAAGGCGTGGCGGTGGTCGAGCAACTGGCTGGCCAGAAGCCGCACATCGACTTCAACACCATCCCCTGGGTGATCTACACCCAGCCGGAAATCGCCTGGGTCGGCAAGACCGAGCAACAACTGAAGGCCGAAGGCGTCGAATACAAGGCTGGCAAGTCGCTGTTCGGCCCGAACGGCCGCGCGCTGGGTCTGGGCTTGGCGGAAGGCTTCGTCAAGGTGCTGGCCGATGCCAAGACCGACCGCGTGCTGGGCGTGCACATCATCGGTCCGTTCGCGAGCGAGATGATCGCCGAAGCGGTAATGGCGATGGAGTTCAGTGCGGCGTCGGAAGACATCGCCCGCATCGTCCATGCCCACCCGTCGCTGTCGGAAGTGTTCCATGAAGCGGCCCTGGCCGTGGACAAGCGCGCGCTGCACGCCTAAGCAAAGCAATACCGTAGGTTGGGGTGAGCGCAAGCGAACCCCAACGTGCAAAGGTGATCGATTCACCAGCGTTGTTGGGCTTCACTGCGTTCAACCCAACCTACGAACAGCAATACGAACCACCAACACAACCCGACAACAAGAACGCCGGCCATCCGGCGCGACTAACCCACAGAGCAGAAGGAACTGCAATGAATCTGCACGAATACCAGGCCAAGGAACTGCTGGCCAAGTACGGCCTGCCGGTACAACAAGGCGTGCTGGCATCCACCCCGGAAGAAGCGGCTGCCGCTTTCGACAAACTGGGCGGCAAGTTCGCCGTGCTCAAGGCCCAGGTCCACGCAGGTGGCCGCGGCAAGGCCGGTGGCGTGAAGGTGGTGAAGTCCCGTGAAGAAGCCGCGGACATCGCCCGTGGCCTGATCGGCAAGAACCTGGTGACCTACCAGACCGACGCCAACGGCCAGCCGGTCAACAGCGTGCTGGTGTGCGAAGACATGTACCCGGTGCAGCGCGAACTGTACCTGGGCGCCGTGGTGGACCGCTCCACCCGCCGCGTCACCTTCATGGCTTCCACCGAAGGCGGCGTGGAGATCGAAGAAGTCGCGCACAACACCCCGGAAAAGATCCTGAAGGTCACCGTGGACCCGCTGGTCGGCCTGCAGCCGTTCCAGGCGCGTGACACCGCCTTCGCGCTGGGCCTGTCCGGCGACCAGATCGGCCAGTTCACCAAGCTGATGGTCGGTGCTTACAAGGCCTTCGTCGAGAACGATTTCGCCCTGTTCGAAATCAACCCGCTGGCCATCCGTGGCGACGGCTCGCTGGCCTGCGTCGACGCCAAGATCGGCATCGACAGCAACGCCCTGTTCCGCCTGCCGCAACTGGCCGCCATCCGCGACAAGTCGCAGGAAAACGAGCGTGAACTGAAGGCCTCCGAGTTCGAACTGAACTACGTGGCGCTGGAAGGCAACATCGGCTGCATGGTGAACGGCGCCGGCCTGGCGATGGCCACCATGGACATCATCAAGCTCAAGGGTGGCCAACCGGCCAACTTCCTGGATGTGGGCGGTGGCGCCACCAAGGAACGCGTGATCGAAGCCTTCAAGCTGATCCTGGCCGACAAGTCGGTGCAGGGCGTGCTGATCAACATCTTCGGCGGCATCGTCCGCTGCGACATGATCGCCGAGGCCATCATCGCCGCCGTGAAGGAAGTGCATGTGACCGTGCCGGTCGTGGTGCGCCTGGAAGGCAACAACGCCGAACTCGGCGCCAAGCTGCTGGACGAGTCCGGCCTGAAGCTGACCTCCGCGCAAGGCCTGAACGACGCCGCCGAGAAGATCGTCGCCGCCGTCAAGGCCCTGGGTTAATCACCGGCACAACGGTACAGAAAGGTAATCTGAAATGAGCGTACTGGTTAATAAAGACACCAAGGTGCTGGTGCAGGGCTTCACCGGCAAGAACGGCACCTTCCACGCAGAGCAAGCGCTGAAGGTCGGCACCAAGGTGGTCGGCGGCGTGACCCCGGGCAAGGGCGGTTCCCAGCACCTGGGCCTGCCGGTGTTCAACACCATGAAGGATGCGATGCGCGAAACCAACGCCGACGCGTCCGTGATCTACGTGCCGGCCCCGTTCGCCAAGGATTCCATCCTGGAAGCGGTGGACGCTGGCGTGAAGCTGGTGGTCTGCATCACCGAAGGCGTGCCGACCCTGGACATGCTGCAAGTGAAGCGCTACGTGGAAGCCAGCGGTTCCCGCCTGATCGGCCCGAACTGCCCCGGCATCATCACCCCGGGCGAGTGCAAGATCGGCATCATGCCGTGGCACATCCACAAGCCGGGCCGCATCGGCATCGTGTCGCGCTCCGGCACGCTGACCTACGAAGCCGTGGCGCACACCACCGCGGCCGGCCTGGGCCAGTCCAC
>CBIHQA010000148.1:0-8002 GCA_966211475.1 uncultured Neisseriales bacterium | reverse complement strand
AACTCGTCCACCTTGCGCTGCTGCTGTTGTGGCAATTTGCGTGGATTGTTTACCTCGTGTGAGCGACCGCTGCCTGTAGGCCTGACTGCGTGCTGTGTAATCGCCGGTCTGGAGCCCTAGCGGTTGATCATCCTCGTATCGGAAATTGGTAAACCCGGCAAGGGTGACACTCTCAACACGCCCGGTAACGGCTATCCAAGGAAAGCTTGGTCGAGATAGATCAGATGGCGCTTGAAGTCCACCGACGTGATGGTTTGATTGGTGTAGCCCACCGCGTGGCGGGTAAGTGAGCCTTGAACCACATAGCACTGCACATACTGGCCACTGCGTTGCCCGGTGAGGGCCACGGTGCCGGACACGGTGTAGAAAACCTGTGTGCTCTCGAGCAAAGACGCTTCGTAGGCAATATAGGGCTGCGCGAGGTGACGCACTTCACCCGTGGGCGCCGGCAACGGAGTGTCGTACGCCTCGTAGTTGACCGTGTCGTCGCGGATGTACTCCAGAATCTCTTCCGCTCCCTGACAGGCGTCGACCGCGGCGCACAGGGCGGTGAATTTGGCGGTGAGCGACCTGGAGATGTCACTTGCGGCGAACACGAGTCCAAGATCCGCCTGAAAGCGGTTGACGACGCGTTTGTAGCCGAACGTCTTGAGCCCGATGAGCTCTCGGCCAAGGATACGCGGTCGCTGCTTGTCGGCGTTCCAAACAAGATGCGCTTCTGGTGCGCGAGCGCGTGCGAGATAGAAGCGGGCGAGCTTATGAACCCCACCGAGCAACCACGCATCATTGAACATCGGCCACCAGTTCTTCTCTGAGAGAATGCTGCCGAGCTGTTCGTCGGCGGTCGGCAGCCCCTTCTGCCGCAGCTCTTCCAGTTTCTTGTGGGTATTCGCTTTCGGAACGACGGAGGTGGTACCGAAATTGGCGAGAATTGGTGTAGTGCGATCGCTCACCTTGCGCAAATCCGCCGATCCGAGCAGCAGTGAATTGAGCTGGCTCTGGCTGGCGTTGCGATAAATGAGCCAGGCGTACTGGGCTCCATAACTCCGTTGCTGTTGGGGTTGTCGCAGATAGTCCTTGTACTCTTCATCCAGGCGCTTCTCACCTTCGATGTGCCGGACCGTGGCAAAATAATTCTGCTCGTAATACGTGGGCTTGGTCAGTGCAAGTTTGGGCCAGGCTAGCGCCAAGTCGTGCTCGAAACTCTGCTCGGTATGCATCTACGTTCTCGTATCAGAGGATGGAATCATCACGGCTGTCTGAGTAATACCTGACAGGTGCCTTCCCCCATACAAGCTAGCACATTTGCATATAAATGCCTTGTCGGTTAGGTCAGGGCAGCTCCCCCTACCGTCCCGATGAATCGTCACGACCGAGGTCACGTGGTGGTTGAAAAAGCAGTTCGAAGAGACTGATCGAATTGAGCAGAGTCGGCGCTTGGCGATGAAGCGCCAGCTGCGCGACGGGATATACGGACAGCTTAAGCAGCAGCAACTTTCCGTCGGCGAATTGACTTGGCAATGCAGGAAAACCAGTCGGACAGTTATCCGGCCGAAGTCAACGACCGATGCCGCGAAACAGGGCTACACCAAGCGGGAAATCCAGACGAGTCTTGCCTATACGACGGAGAGGCAGAGCGACACCCACCTTCGCGAGAAGGAGGTGCCTGTGAGTCGGGTATCGATGAAGTTGCCCTCGAAAATGCCGGGCTGACGACGAGTATTAGAACAGCGTTCTAATATCGTACAAACGAAAACGGGTTTGCAATCGACAAAATCGACTGCAAACCCGCTTAGATACTGGTGCCGATGATGTGACTCGAACACACGACCTACTGATTACGAATCAGTTGCTCTACCAACTGAGCTACATCGGCTAAGAGGCGTGAATTATAGGGAGGACCCCGCCGCAGCGCAAGCTGTTGCGCAGGGTTTGGTTCAGCAGCATCCTCCTTTCGGGCCAGGTTTCGGGGGTGGCGGTTCGTCCTGGCAGCCACAATCCGACTTGGCCTGCCGCGCTTGCACGTCGATCTCGACACAGACGCGTGTCACCCGCACCGACTTGGCATCCGCCCCTTCAAGACCCAGGCAATCGAGCAGCTTGTCCGCGGCGTCGCGACAGTCGGGCGGTGGACAGGAGCCGCCACCGGCCGTGGGCGATACGACGACGGGTGGCCGCTCTGGTTGCTGCACGATCACACCGGGTTGTGGTGTGACGGTCGGATCCCAGATGACGCCGACTTCGTAGCTGCCATCGCCACGATCCCGCACGGGACCGACCACTTGTACGCCGGGGAGCGGTGCCACGGTGAACACATCGCCCCGCCCCGGCCCGAGCGGATTGCCGTACGGGTCGATGGGGGTGATGACGAGCGTACCCGCCTGCCCGCCGGGAACGTCGTTTACGTTCACCACGGTGACCACGGTGCGTCCGGGGTCGATCGCCGGTTCGACGTGCACGGACCAGTGCGCCTCGCGCGTGGCGGTGCAGCCTTGCCCGAACGTAGCCACCGCCCGGAACTGGTACATGCCCTCGGCGTGCAGCAGGTCGGCCAAGCGGTTGTTGAAGATGCCGTCCGGCTCCATGGCGCCATCGTCATGCAGGCCGTCGTCGTACAACGGAACCTGCAGTCGCGAGGTGGGTACCGGCAAGGTGCCGCCGGCACCGCGCGCGATGTCTTGCAGCGTCGCGTGAAAGGCGTCGAGCGCGTCTACGGCCGTCACCGGGGGGCGCAGCCCGGCATTCGATGTCAGTTGCCCCAACGCCACGTCGGGCCGTTCGATGTGGAGCACCACCTTGGCGGCGGCCGGGAAGCGTCGATCGGGGTAATGCAGCGCGACCAGAGGCTCGAAAACATCGCCGGTGTAGTACCGCCGCTTGCTGACCAGGGAGGTGAGCTTCGGTCCACCCGCGCAAATCACGATGTACTGGTAGCGCACGTCGGACGGGGTTTTGTCCTCGCTCGGGATTCGCTCGACCGTGAATTGCCAGCGTCCGTCGCGCTCACCATCGTGCGGCAGGTCGATGCGCCAGAACACCCAGCTGCGGCCGCGCACCGGGCGAATCGTCCGTTCGGAGATCAGCTTGCCCGAAGGGGTGTAGATGCGCGCCCGTAGCGGGCTGGCCAGATCGTCCCAGGTGAGCGCGAGCGTGATCCGCTCTTCGCCACACACATCGAACGCATGCGGGCTCGACATTTTCTCGCCCGCCTTGAGGACAAACTCTGGGTCGCTGAGCGCGCCGCTTTCGAAAATATTGCCGAAGCTCAGCCCGAAGAATTTCCGTAGCGCCAAGCCGTCGGTGGCACGGGTGAAGTGGCCGCCGTGGGCGTGCGCAACCCGGCTAAGCAGCGGCCCGTCGATATCGGCGTCCGACCCGAGGCCGATGACGTTGACGATGGTGTTGCCGAGCGACCCTTCGACTTCCTCCAGCATCGGCAGGGTGTTTTGCAGGCCGTCGGTCAACAGCAGGATGGCACGCTGATTGGCAGTACCGCCGAGCGCAAGCAAGGCCGTGCCGACACCGGCCCCGATGCTGGTCGCACCGCCAGCTATCAGGTTGCCGATATGCCCAGTCGTGAATGGTGGTGGCCCCACTAGCGCGGGCTTGGCGACAGCGGCCGGGTCTGGCCCGACGACAACGTCGGCTGTGGTGCTGAACCCGACCAGGCCGATGCGGTCCCCCGCCCCTTCGCGTACCAGCTGGACGAACAGTGCTGCCGCGTCCTGCGCTTCCGCGAGCTTGCTGCGGCCGATCGGCGGCGCGCTGCTCGCCATGCTGCCCGAGTGGTCGAACACCACCATCGCGTCGATCGGCATCGGGGGGGCGGGCGGATTGGACAACGCGGCCTTGATCGCCGCCGCCGGCGCATAGGTCACCGAGCAACCGCCGCCTTGGCTGAGTGGCCCGCCCACCAGTTGTCCACTGCTATCGAACAGCGCTGATCCTGAGCTGCCCCCTGCATAGTCGAACCCGGTGACGGCGCCGCCGCCAAACGTGCCGGCCTGGGTCTTCTTTGCCGCTCCGTTGGGGTGGTGCATGGTGAAGATGGCTTCGCCGGACATGGGCGCGGTGGAGCGCAGGGTGAGCGGGGCTGGCAGCGCACCGGGAGGTGCATCCAGCCGCACCACCACCCAGTCGGTAGACGGTGGCGGGTTGGACCCCGTTGGAGGGCTGCCGGAGGCCACCTCCTCGATCACCTTGAAGAAGCGTGTGACGTGCCCGGGCGGCCGGGTGCCGTCGCATGCGGTGGCGTAGTCGAACGTCACCGACGAACTGAGCAGATCAGCGCGGTCCGGGTCAGTCAGGCAATGCCGCGCGGTGAGGAATAGATCGGCGCCGATCAGCGTACCGGAGCAGCTGGAGACATGGTCGCTGTCGACCTCGACGATGATGCCCGTCGCGGCCGCCACGCGGTTACGCACGCTATCCGGGATGCCGGGCAGGCTGCATGCCGCGTTTCGCCAGGCGAACCCGGGATTGCACTCCAGCCGGGTCTCGTAGATAGGTTCCTGATACGGGCTGGTGTGCAGGAAAACATCCGGATTGGTCAGACTGCCCACTGAAGTGCCGGGGGTTTGGCCCGGCGGCTCATCGGGCTCCCCACTACCGAATTCGAGCAACCGGGCGCTGCCGCTGCCACCGCTGATGCGGATCTGGATCGGCAGCGACGCAGTATCCACCGGACGGGACCAGAAGCTGCCGCCTGAACTCGCATTGAACACGTCGGTGTCGTAGCCGAGCGGCACGTGGAGCTGAGCGCCGCCCGAGAGGTTCACATTGTCGAAGTGCAGCATCACGAAGCGAACCGGCCCGAACGACCCAGCGGTGGGGGTGAGGTCGATGCCGGAGGACTGGGTGACGGTTCTGCCGTCGTGAACGACGCGGCCAAGACGGTGGGTCATGATGATCTCCTTGGCGGACGACGCGTCGTTGCAGCGGCGTAGGCCTGATCCGTAGACGGATTCAGTCAGCGATGAACAGCTGACTAGCTCGACATGCAACCTCATTTACCACCTGGGATACATTGGCCTGCCTGGCTCCCCGCCCGAGGATGCGCATTCGCGCATCGACGCGACTTGGCTCCAGCTCCCGCCACGGGCGCATTCCGCCAAAACCCCAAATGAATATGATGTTGCAATTTTCGTCTTATAACCACCGGGATAAATTGAAGCAACCTGGGCGGCGGGCCGTTTATCGCTTTCCGTGCCGACCACCTACCAAGCTCATGAAGTACGTCAGGCTGCGATGTTCGCGATGTCGCGCATCGCGCGCTTTCCCCTGCCTCTCTTGACCGGCCGGAGCCACGCATTCGCGGGAGAGACCGGGACTTTTCCCCGCCACAACCGGAGCAGAGTCAGCGAAGGGTAGTCGCACCTGGATCATTGATTGGCGTTTTCAAGCACATCGGCATATCAAACGTCGACTAGGATACGGAGGGCACAATCGAGACCAATCCGGTGATCGCCCACCTCCCGCTAGTTCGGGCGAGCAAATCCGTGCGGTGGGCGCGTGCTGAATCGCCAGCCGCCGTCAGAAGGCCGGGCATGGTGCCCGGCCGGTATAAACTGAAGGAGAAAAAGGCATGGGAAGCACCGCAATTCATCCGTCTGTAGACGCCGGTCTCCGCGCTGGCAGCGGCACCTTTTCCGGCAGCACCTTGGTCTGCGCCTGCACCTCCAACCCGGTGAAGGTGAAGATCAGCAGCGACATCGCCCATAACCACGCCTGCGGCTGCACCAAATGCTGGAAGCCGGCTGGCGCCGTGTTCTCGGTGGTGGCCGTGGCCCCGACGCAGAACGTGGAAGTCGTCGCCAATGGCGATAAGCTGGTCGTCGTCGATCCAAATGCATTGATCCAGCGTCATGCCTGCAAGGCCTGCGGAGTGCACATGCATGGACCGGTCGAACGCGATCACCCCTTCAAGGGGCTCACCTTCATCCATCCCGAACGCTTCGAGGAAAACGGCTGGGCACCGCCGGGCTTTGCCGCGTTCGTCTCCTCCATCATCGAAAGCGGCTACGCCCCGTCGGGCATGGAGGGCGTCCGCGCCCGGCTGAAGGAGCTGGGCCTGGAACCCTATGACTGTTTGTCCCCCGGGTTGATGGACTACATCGCCACCTGGACCGCGAAAAAGAACGGGGTTCTCCCGGCCTAACGCGAAGGCGGTCCGGTCATGGGCCGGGCCGCCTGTCAGGCAATGACGGAGTTGGGGCACGTCATTCCCATTCCCTCTGGACTCCGACCCGCTTCGTTTGCGGAAGTCAGCTACACGCATGGCTGGTCCGCCGTCTACAGCGATGCGAATGGATCGATGCTGCATCCATAACGCCCCCGGCAGTCAGTATGCGATACGGTCAGGCGTTGCACCTTTTCTCGCTGTCTGAAGTTGATTGATTTAATGCCTTGATGGCAATTCGAACGTAGGACGAACAACGAGCCTGCCGGCGTCCTAAGCCCCATCTGCCGCAATGACCGCGCCTAAGAAACCCTACCTCACTGCCGGCGGCACCACCCCTGGCAGCCAGTGCTCGTACAGGCTTGCGTAGGTGCCGTCGGCCCGCATCTCGTCCAGAGCCTTCTGGCAGCGCTGCACCACCTCGTCAGGGGTATCGAGCGAAAACGCCAGGAACTGTAGCGCTTCGGTGATCGGCAACACCGGTTCCAGCGCGGCGGCCTTCACGTTGGCCTGGCGGCTGGTGGATTCGAGCGTGATGTCGTCCAGGGCGATGACCGGGGTGCGGCCGCCGACCAGCATGCGGATGGCTTCGAGGGGCGAGGCGACCGGATGCAGGTTGTCGAAGCCCTGGCCGCGCAGCATCTGATGCAAGTACCACTCGCGGGGCACCACCACGCTTTCCAGGTCGCGTGCCTCGGTCAGCGACTTCAGCCGGACGTGGGCTCCCCGCAGACTATAGAAATAGGCGCGGGTCGCGGAGATCGGGCCGACCCATTTGAACAGCGGCTCGCGTTCGGTGGTGCGGGTAGTGACGAACAGGCCGACCCGCGGCAGCGTGGTGGCATAGCGGTAGCCACGTGCCCAAGGTACGACTTCGATGGTGGCGGTCAGGCCGGCGCGGCGCAGGATCTCGCGGACCACCTCGGTGCCGAGGCCGGCGGCCTTGTCGTCCACCGAGAAGGTGATGGGCGGATATTCCTCGGTGTACAGGTGCAACGGCGGCTCGGGGACCAGCGGCGCGGCGGCGGCCGGCACGCCGGAACAGGCGGCGGCCAGCCCCCAGGCCAGCCAGCGCATGCGGAATGTCCACTTCGAACTGCTCATCTCGACCGTCCCCTCGCCGCGGGACAGGGCCCCGTGCCTTCATTTTTTTATGCTAGTACGGGACGGTCGGCATTTCGATGAGGCTGCCTTACCACCCGCTCGCCGGTCGTGGCGGCGGTATCGGGCCGCGTGCGATCAGCCCGGCCGATAGTAGTCGAGGACCGCGTCGTCGCAAAAGAAGTCTTCGCCAGCCGCGCCCGGCGCGGCAACCGGCAGCGGCGGCAGGCGCAGCGCATCGAAAAAGTGGCGCATCACGAACTCCACGCCCGCCGGCGATACGGTGCGCAGGTTGGGCTCGAAGGCAGCGGCGCCGAAAGGGAAAGCGGTCACCAGTTCAAAGGACGGGAAGTAATCCACCTCTTCGCGTTCCTGGGCCAACTGGCCCGCCACCGCCCGCAGCACCGACTTGGAGTAGACGGTGGCCGGCAGCACGTGCTGGCCGGAGGCGGTGGCGGTGAGCGGCACCGGCGACACGGTCAACAGCACGCGCAAGCCCGGGTTGACCTGCCGCATCAGGTCGATGGCGGCGGCCAGGTCGCGGTAAACGTCCTGGAAGCCGGCATTGCGGAAGCCATGCCGGGCCGGGTCGAAGGTACCCCGCACGGTCCCCGGGCAGACCGGGTAGACGGTACCGCTGGCCTGGTCCTCCCAGGCCTCGGTCAGGCCGAGGGTGAACACGAAGCAGCGCGCCTGCGTCACCGCCTGGCGGATCGCCCGCAG
>CBIHQA010000147.1:0-8053 GCA_966211475.1 uncultured Neisseriales bacterium | reverse complement strand
CGCCAGGAACGCTGGACGGTGATCAACAGCGAAAAGCAGATCTACATGGACGTGAAGTACGCCGGCACCAGTACCAGGCCGCTCGGCGTGCAGCCGTTCTCGATCGCCAACGGCATCCTGACCATCAAGTGCGACCGGGCCGACCCGACGCTCGTGACGCCCTACATATTCGGCTACAAGTACACCTCCGGCTGCATCACCACCGAATACACTCACTGGCAGACCTACGGCTACTTCGAGATGCGCGCCAAGCTGCCGGCCGGCAAGGGCTTTTGGCCCGCCTTCTGGCTGCTGCCGAAAGCGACGATATGGCCGCCGGAAATCGACGTGCTGGAAGGCTCCGGCATCCGCCCCTTCGGTGTGCACCAGGGAGTGATCGAGAAGCCTCGCACTAGCACCACGCTCGCCGGCACCTGGATCGACCAGATCATCGATACCACCGATGGTTTCCACACCTACGCGGTGGAGTGGACGCAGGACAACATCGTCTTCTTCATCGATGGCATCAAGAGCTTCGAGTACGGCCCGCACAACATCAAGCAGGACATGTATCTGCTGGTGAACCTTGCGCTGGGTAGCAGCGACCCCGGCTGGATCCCGGACCCCGACTCGACCACCCCGTTCCCCGGGTTGATGCAGGTCGATTTCGTCAACGCCTATAACCGTTAGCCCGGCCCTTTCCGCAGGAGCAGAGCCATGTCTGATACGCCCCGCGCGCCCGTTGTTCAGGCCGATGTCATTATTTTGTCTTGGAATCGGGTGGATGACACGATCGCCGCCATCACCAGTGCGGCCGAACAGATCGGGGTCGAAAAGCGCATCCTGGTAGTGGATCAGGGCAGCGATCCGTCCAACCTGGCCAGACTAGAGTCTTATCTGGCCGACGTGCCGGAGGCAAGGCTGAAGAAGCTCGGCGCTAACGCCGGGGTGGCGGGCGGTCGCAACATCGCCAGCGCGATGGGGCATGCGCCTTACATCATTGCCCTGGACAGCGATGCCGTCTTCGCCGATCCGCATGCCCTGGCGCGTGCTGTCGCCTACTTGGACGCGCATCCCGCGCTATGTGCGATCGGTTTCCGGATCGACAACTACTTTACTGGCGACACCGACTGGACGTCCTGGGACTACCCCGGCGCCCACTCTCCACACCAGGGGTTTGCAACCACCCGCTTCATCGGGGCAGGGCATGCAATCCGGCGCAAGACATTCGAATCCGTCGGTGGCTACGACGAGCGCCTGTTCTTCTGTGGCGAGGAGCTAGACCTCTGCTACCGCATGTTGAACACCGGCGAACGCATCGAATACGTACCGACGGTGGCAATCCGCCACAAGGTGTCGCCAGAACACCGGGTGTACTGGGGCAAGGGCCGTTTCTTCTTCACGGTGCGCAACAACCTGTACACCGCCTACAAGTTCGGCGCTTCGCCGTGGCGACTGGGCTTGTCGGGCGCGGCCTTCCTGGCCAAGGGGTTCCGCAATGGATTCCCCGGCGAAGCGGTGAGGGCGTTCTCCCACGCCCGGAAGATGGCGCGGGCCTTCCGTGTCAGCCGCGATGACAAGCGCCCCTACCAGCTATCCCGGGAAACCTGGCGCTACATCCTCCATTGCGAGCCGACGCGCCGTGACGGCATCTACACGAAGATTGTCCGGCAGTTCTCCCGCCTGCCGCATCAGGCCTGAACAACATGGCCGCAAAGCGTACAAATCGTTACATGAGACTTCAATGAGAGAAATCCGAAACAAGCTCGATGAAATCGTGCGTGCGATTCCGCTCGACCGGCCCGTCGTTTATCTGGATTACCCGGTTCACCTGAATTTTGGCGACATCCTGATCATGCTGGGCACCGAGCGTTTCTTTGCCGACCATGCCTATCAAATTGCAAAGCGTGCTTCGGTCTATAACTGCACAGCGCGCACCTTCGAGCCCCTGAAAAGAGACGCGACCATTGTGCTGCATGGTGGCGGCAACTTCGGTGACCTTTATCCTGTCCATCAGCGCTTCCGCGAAGACATCGTTACGCGGTTCCGTGACAAGAAAATCGTTCTGCTACCCCAGAGTGTGCATTTCGACTCGAAAGAGGCGGAGGAAACATCCGCGCGGATCTTCCGTCAGCACCCGGATCTGACGCTTTTTGTCCGCGACGCCGAGTCACTGGAAATCGTGAAGGGTCGGTTCACGGACAAAGCCTTTCTCATGCCGGACATGGCCCATTCTCTTCAATGGCCTGAGCCGGTCAAGCGCGGCGCTGCTGGCGACACACTCTACCTGGTACGTCGCGATATCGAAGCCACCGGCCAAGGGCGGCAGCATGAGCGCGCCTACGACTGGATCGATTTCATTCCAGCGCTAGACCGCAAGATATTTGGATTGATCCTCCGGCTGCACCGGCTAGAGGCTCGGCTGGGGCGTCCGTTGGGCGCGCAGCAGGCGTGGTACGCGTATTGCCATCGTCTGGCGCATCGCATGGAACGTTTCTTTGCGCCGTATGACACGGTATGGACCAGCCGGCTGCACGGCATGATCTTCTCGTCGTTGTTGCACAAACAGGTGGTCTACACCGACAACAGTTACGGCAAGCTGAGCCGCTATGCCACGTTGTGGCTGGACTCAAGCTCCAGCATCTCCAGGGCGGATCAGGTTTGAAGATTCAGCCCGATACGCCGTTAGCGGCCAATCATCGCCAACGGGCGGTTCGTTCGCTTGCCTGGACCACGTTGGAGAGCGCAGGACTGTCCGGCTTGTCCTTGCTGACACTGGTGGTGTTTTCGCGCTACCTGACTCCCGCACAGTTCGGGGTCGCGTCGATCGCGCTCGGGATTGTCCAGTTGCTCAACATCCCGGTCGAGAAGATGTTTCACGACCCCATCGTGCAACGCAGGGAACTGTCCGATTCACTGATCGGTACCGCCCACACCAGTTCGATGATCCTTGGATGCGTGCTGACGCTGATCTGCTGGTTCGGCGAGGGGCTGGTCTCCAGGGCGGCGGGGGAGGCCGACGTTGGCATGGCCATGAAGTGGATGGGGCTGTCCCTGCTCTTCATGGGCGGTTCCAGCGTGCTGATTGCGCTGCACCGGCGCAACCTCCAGTTCAAGGAACTGGCATTGCGCTCACTTTCCGGGCGACTGGTTGCCGCGTTGACCGGTATCGCGGTGGCAATGCTTGGGTATGGAGTATGGAGCTTCATTTCGCAGCAGGTCCTCATGGTAGGCCTGGCTGCGCTGACGCTGATATGGCTGTCTCCCTACCGGTTGCATTGGCGCTTCGATTGGAAAGCGGCCCGTGAACTGCTGCAGTTTGGCATTCCTTCTACGGCATACATGCTGGTAGCACTGGCCAATCAGCGGCTCTTCCTGTTTCTACTGGGCGCCCTGCAGGGGCCGGCGGCCGCGGGTTACTTTGCATTGGCGTTTCGCGCAACCGACATGCTGCGGGATATCGCGGGAGGGGCGGTTTCGCAGATCGCCTTTCCGTTGTTCTCCCAATTGCAGGGTGATGCATCGGAGCTGCGATATTCCTATCAGCGTGCGATCCGGTTGGTATCCGCGGCCATGTTTCCCACCTTCGCCGGTCTGGCTGCAGTCGCCCCGGAACTGGTGAGCGTCGTGTTCGGGGTCAAGTGGAGCGACGCCTGGCCACTCGTGGTCCTGATGGCGTTTCTCACATTCCAGTTTTTCCCGCGGATGTTCGCCACCCCCCTGCTGAGTGCCGTGGGGCGCCCCATGCTGCCGACCATTTCGATGAGCATCCAGGCGATGTTCCTGTTGGTGGCGATGCTGTTGTTCGGGCGGGCCTCGATCTATTGGGCTGCAGCAATCTGGGCGATTCGCTTGCTGATCAGTACGCCAATCGACATGTACCTACTCAAGCGCGTCGTCGGGATCGGCTACTGGGCGCAATGGAAGGGGGCGCTCACCCCGGCGCTTGCCGCACTGCTGATGGCAGGCGCCGTGTTGGTGGCCAAGACCTGGTTAATGCCTTCCACGTGGTCTCCGCTGGTGCGGCTAGCTCTGTCGGTCCCGCTGGGAATGGCTGCGTATCCCGGTTTTCTGCTGTTGATAGACAAAGGTCTGGTCTCCGAGTTGGTCGCCGTGATGCGCGTCGCCTTGCATCGTCGTTAGCACGCGACAGGTCGCGGCGCTCGTGCGTGATGGACAGTGTGACGTGCCAGACCGGGCCTCTGCCGGAGAAAAGGGTAACGGTTTCATTATCTGACCGCCTCCGCGCTTGCGGGCAGGCGGGCTGATCTGACAAGGAGTGTGAATATGGCAAAAGCAATGATCCTGGCCGCCGGCCAGGGAACCCGGGTCCGCCCGCTGACCAAGAACCTGCCCAAGCCGATGATCCCCATCCTCGGCAAGCCGGTGATGGAATACCTGATCGAGCACCTGGCCCGCTTCGGCGTGCGGCAGATCATGGTCAATGTGGCCTACAACCACTACAAGATCGAAAACTACTTTGGCGATGGCCATCGCTGGGGCGTGGAGATCGGCTACTCCTACGAAGGGGTACGCGAACACGGCGATATCGCCCCCAAGCCGGTCGGCTCCGCCGGCGGCATGAAGAAGATCCAGGATTTCGGTGGCTTCTTCGACGACACCACCATCGTGCTGTGCGGCGACGCGCTGATCGACCTCGACATCGGTGCCGCGCTGCATGAACACAAGCGCAAGGGCGCCATCGCCAGCGTGGTCACGCTCGACGTACCGCGCGAACAGGTCAAGAGCTATGGCATCGTGGTGGCCGACGAGGACGGCCGGGTGCAAAGCTTCCAGGAAAAGCCGAAGCCGGAAGAGGCGCTGTCTACACTCGCCAGCACCGGTATTTACATCTTCGAACCAGAAGCGCTGGAGCTGATCCCCTCCGGTCGCGAGTTCGACATCGGCAGCGAACTGTTCCCGCTGCTTGTGGAGCAACGCCTGCCGTTCTACGCGCAGAACCGCTTCTTCAACTGGATCGACATTGGCCGCATCAGCGACTACTGGTCGGTGCTGCAGCGCGTGCTGCGCGGTGAGATCGCCGAAATGCAGATGCCGGGTCGGGAAGTGCGGCCGGGCGTGTGGGTGGGGCTCAATACTGTGGTGGATTGGGACAAGGTCGATATCCACGGCCCAGTCTACATCGGCGCCAACACCCGCATCGAACCCGGGGTGAAGATCAACGGTCCGGCCTGGATCGGCCACGGTTGCCACCTGCGTGAAGACAGCACGGTAGAACGCAGCGTGCTGTTCGAATACACCCGCGTCGGCGAAGGCCAGACCTTCCGCGAGATGATCATGTCCCCCGGCTATTGCGTGAACCGCCACGGTCAGACCGCCTATCACGGTGACGTCGACAACCCGCTGCGCTGGGGCGACTCGCGCGCCTGATCAGCCGGTCATTACTGGCCCAGCTGGTGTTGGACAGTGTGGGGCGATGAAAGAAGCGAAGGGTGGGCAACCGTGTCTTCGCGACAGACGTCGTTCCCACAAGTACACGGTTGTCGAACTGGACTTTTTTCCACTGGGAGAAAGCACCGGCGGGCGGAGGATGTTCTCAGGCGAGTCGTCCTGCTTCGCCGCAGCCCGGCGCTTGCAACCGGGCTGCGGCAGGTAGCTCTTAGGTCGGACGAGTATTGCGCTGACGCAGCCGCATGATGAGTCCTGTCAGCCCGATTCCCAGCATGGCGTAGGTATCCGGCTCCGGGACGGCGGGTACCAGTGCGGAGGCGAACTGGTATGCGCCGCCTTGGAGCATGTTCGTATCTCCGCTGATTCGGTAGAAATAGTCTCCGGTGGGCAAAGGACCGAACTGGTGAGTAACCGCTCCGGCATCGCTGTCGAAGGAGAACGAACCGATCCATTGCGCCGGACCTGGATATCCATGTTCGCGTGGATTTCCACCTTGGTAGTCGAGGTAGTCGTCATAAATGCCGCGATACAGTTCAACGGTACCCTCGATATAAAACAGATAGACGTTCTCAAACGGGGGCGGAGCCGTCACTTTCGGCGCCCCCAATGCTGTTGCCGTGAGTGATTCGATCGGGCCGCTGTGGAATTGATAGCCATCGATGAAATACGACCACCGCGCCTGGTTGACGGATTCCAACGCCTCGTGCTCACCCCAATCGTAGCCGGTGGGGGACAGAGGCACGGCCATGGCAGTCAGCGGGGTCAGGATGGCAGCCAGGACAACGATCTGTTTGGGAATAGAAGAAGACATACGAAGCTTCCTGTGGACGTGGGAGTTCGTGACTTGCGGGGGCCAACCTCATTGCTTGGATCTGTTGACCTCTTGTGGTTGTCACAACGGCAGTCGTACAACTGATCTTGCAGTAAGCCCCTCCGATGAAACGGCACGAGCGGTATGTCGGTGAGCGTCGGCTGTGCCCGTCTTAACAAGCGGGCTGCATTTTATGCATTTGACATTAATTTCGTTGGATACAGCAAGCCCCGCAAATAGCGGGGCTTGTACGATGGCTTTCGCCATCTGACGGCTGATGGAGTGATCAGCAAAACCGCCTAACGGTGGGCGGCAGGATTCTGACTTTCTTGGCGTCTGTTGTTGTCAGTCATGCTTCCTGACGGAAGCCCCGAGCGGGACCAGCCGAAGCTGGATAGCGTCATTCGTCGTCGGGTAAGAAGACAAGCTACATAGGTGGGCAGGTGTGACTCTTCACCTGATGCGTCTTTCCCACGGCCTGCAGCCTGCCCGACCCCACCAGGGCAGGGTCGGGGCTGGTTCCGCGACTACCGTCAGCCTTGGCGGCGCTTGCGCAGCCGCAGCAACAAGGCGGTCAGGCCCACGCCCAGCATGGCGTAGGTCTCCGGCTCGGGCAGGGGAACGATGCCCGAGGTGAGCAGGTAAGAACCGCCGGACGAACCGGTTGCCGTACCCGTGACCTTGTAGAAGTAGTTGCCGGACGCGAGCGAACCGAAGTTGACGCTCGTGTCGCCGCTGGTGCCGTTGTAGTTGTAGGTACTGACCAGCGTGTTGGCGCCGTTCCAGATACCGCTGTACAGCGACACCGCGCCGTCCACGATGTGCAGCAGGTCGAACGACGAGCCACCCAGCGTAACGGTGAGGTTGTTGGCCACGGTGGTGCTACCCAGCCCACCCCCGGGATTCGGGAAGAAGAAGGTGAAGTAGTCCGTGAAAGACCCCGGCGAGACGACGCCCGTGCCGATCTCAACCGGGTCATGCGTACCCCAGTCAGTGACCGTCGCGAATGCCGCTGGTGACGCCAGGGCCGCCAACGTGGCAACTGCAACAAGCTTGCGAGAAAAGATAGTCATTACTGACCCCCAATGTGGTTTACCCAGTACTGCCGTGGCAAACGGGCCGGGGTGTCGTGCACCCGACGACGGTCAGTTGTCGCCGTGCAGCGGGAGGGCCCCAGGCTGCATGCACCATCATGCCAAGCTAATACTCACATGGTCGATCTGCCCTGTAAAGTTTATTGTCATGAAATTGAATGTCGAAAATGCGCAATGTTGGTGCGAAGCAACATTTGTAAAATTTACAAAATATGATGATAAACATCGAGTTATTGATGAGTCTGGTTTTATTATTTTGCACTGCAGCAATTAAATGGTTTTTTAGTCATTACTGAATTTATGCAATGACAAATCACTGGATGGCCGGTGGCTAGCCGCGGTTTTGACCCAGAGAGGCAGTTAAAGGTTCTCTGATTACAAGGGGGTGGCTGAAGGGGCGGAAGTCAGGAGGAAATGCCGGCCCAGACGGTCTGCCAGGCTCCGCCCAAGGTCTGGGCGGAAGGCGCGACATGCTGGGCGGCCCAACCCGCCAATAGCGCGGTGAGGGCAATCAGGACGAAGGGAATCCAGGTGCGCGTCAGCAGTGCTTGCATCCAGTCGGCGTCACGACGGCGCGCGCGCAGCAGGGTGCCGGCAAGGGCGGCTTCGAATGCGACGTCGCCGAGGATATCCGGCGCGTGCCAGATTAGCCAGGCGCCGCCGCCCGCAACGGCGGCCAGCAACAGGGCGATGGCCAGGCCCCGCAGGATCACGGCCCAGCCGTCGTCCAGATCCGGCAGGTCCCAGTCGATCCCGC
>CBIHQA010000146.1:0-8121 GCA_966211475.1 uncultured Neisseriales bacterium | reverse complement strand
CAAGCCCCCCAATGGGGGCCAGACCGTCTAAATTTATTTTTCAACCCGCCCACCGCGGGCGAAAGCACCAACAACACGGCCGGGCAAAACCGGCCGTTTTCCATTTATGGGCTGCCGTCAGGGGCTAGGCAGATCCCGGAACCACTCCTCTACCCGGGTCTGCCCGTGGCGGTTGGCTTCCAGCGCGTCGCACCAGGGGGCGCCATCAGTCAGGTTTTGCATCGCCGCCTTGAAGGCGGAACGATCGCGGACATCCCGGTAGATTTCCATCCAGGTCAGCGGGTCGTCGCTGCGGTGCTGAAGGCTGGTCTCCGCACAGAAAGGCCGCAGCGCCTCCTGGAGCTGTGAGACCGCGGCACGGACGAGCGGCTCCGCGTCGGCGCGAACCCGGTAGTACACGTACAGGGATTCGCTCACGACAGCGCGTAGGGCAGCAGCTCGACCGTCAAGGCCGGGCCGTCCACGCTCGCCACATGCAGGCCGTGTTCGACACTGCTGCTTTGCGCGACGGCCAGTGCTTCCCAACCACCGACGGGCAGCGGGGCGGCATTCACCACCATGCCGATCGCCTGTCCATGCATATCCGGGCTGAACACGGCGTCCCCTGGGGTCAGCGGCGCATCGGAGCGCACCCGGTAGGCGCGTCGCTTTAGCTTGCCCAGGTACTGGGTCCGCGCCACGATTTCCTGTCCGGTGTAGCAGCCCTTGTTGAAGCTGACCCCACCCAGTAGTTCCAGGTTGGCCATTTGCGGGACGAATTGCTCTTGGGTCGCCGCACTGACCCAGGGAATGCCCGCACGGACTTCCGACAGCGTCCAAGCATCACGCCCGGCCGGCGTCGCAAGGGCAGCGAGGGCACTCCAGACGGCGGGGGCTTCTGCCGCGTCGATCCGCAGTTCGTAACGGTCCCCGGTGGTGCGCAGGATCGTGTGGTTGCCGGATTGCACGGTCTGCTGTTCCTCCAAACCTTCGACACCGAAGGCGGCTTTCAGCGCACTGGCCGCGGTGGGGCCAGCGAGGCCGAGCAGGACGCTACGACCGGGCAGGTCGCCCGGTTTGACCTTGGAGCGCAGGATGTACATCGACAGGCGCTTCTGCATGGCTTCGCGCAGGTCACCGGCCACCTGCAGTGTGTAGCCGCCTAGCTCGCGCCAGATCAGGAAGGTCGCCAGCATGCGGCCCTTCGGCGTGGAATGGCTGCTGTACTGGTTGGCGTCTTCCGCCAGGCGTTCCACGTCGCTCGACAATTGGCCGTTGAGGAAACGGGCCGTGTCTTCACCGGCGAAGTGGATCAGTCCGAAGTGGGACAGGTCGCACAGGATGGCGCCGGTTTCCAGCGCCTGGTATTCGGTGTCGGGCTTGCCGAAGCCCGTAACGGCGCCGGACTCGACAACCGCGCCTTGTTGGGTCAAGAATGCCTGCCATGCTTCCAGCATGTTGCTGCTCCCGAATCTTGATCAGACCGCGCTTGCGAACGTAACGGTACGTTCGCAAACGCGTTGTTCATTCGAATTGCGGCCAAAGCCCTTCAATTCAACAAGCCAAGCGTATTTGTTTTCAATTTTCTGTCCTTTCTTCCAAAAGGACGCGTACTCGGTGACTTGTATCGAATGTCGACCCGCACGTTGCGCCTCCCACCTTCCCGCCGCCTGTCGTGGCTGCTCGTAATGCAGGTGCTGGCCTGGACGGCGGTTCCGCTGGCGCTGCCGGCGCCTCGCCACATCGGGTGGCTGGCTGTGCTGGTGTTTCCGGTCGCAGCGGCCTGGGCACGTCGCACTCACCATCGGACCCAGGCCGTACTGCCGGCCGGGCTGCGTCTGTCGGATGACGACCTGACGCTGTTCTGGGCGGGTGGTGATGAGGAAACGCTCGACCTGCAAGCGGATTCCCGTACTTCCCCCTGGTTGACGGTCCTGTGCTGGCGTGACGCGCTGGGACAGCGCCGCGAACTAGCCATCTGGCCCGATCAACTACCCCGTGCCGACTACAAGGCCTTGTGCACCTGGTTGCGCTGGCGTGCGCCGCGTCTGTTGGCGCAGGCGGATGCTAGGGATGCAAGCGATCTCGTTGCGGACGACGCAGCAACACCTTGACGGCACCACTGCCGCCCTCGGCCGGCGGTGTTTCGCAGAAGGCCAGCACATCGCCACACTGACTCAGCCAGCGCCGCACCAGCACTTTCAGCGCGGACTGGCCGCCGGGGGATCGATAGCCTTTGCCGTGAACGATGCGGATGCAGCGCAGTTCCCGGCTGAATGCTTCAGACAGGAAGGCCGACAGCAGCAGCATCGCTTCGTCGCGGGTGACGCCATGCAGGTCGAGGTCTGCCGCGATGGGCCAGACGCCACGGCGTAGTTCCCGCAACAGGCGTTGGCTGACGCTGTCCGCGCGGTAGGTCAGCATGCCGTCGTGGCTCGGGATGTCGATCCAGTCCGGGCTACCCAGGGGCAGGGTGGCGAGCAGCGGTGCACTATCCTCGAAACGCGGCTTGGGATGTGGGGATGGGCGAATCACCGTGGCTTGCACCCGATCCACCGTGCGAAGCGGGCGGGCATCGGCAACCGCCTGACGGAACAACGCCCGCTCCTCATCGGTGAGCGGGCGCGGTTTGGCGAGCGTGAGCCTGGGTGGTTTCACGATGGCATGCCTGTACTGCGTGGCAACCCCACCGCCAGGTGGGGCAACCATGCAGCAGCCTTACATCTTGCCGAGACTTTGCAGGTAGCGGTCGGCGTCGAGCGCGGCCATGCAGCCGGTGGCGGCGCTGGTCACTGCCTGACGGTAGACGTGGTCCTGCACGTCGCCCGCGGCGAACACGCCCGGAATGCTGGTGCCGGTGGCATTGCCTTCACGACCGCCCTTGGTGATCAGGTAGCCGGTGCTGTCCATTTCCAGCTGGCCCTTGAACAGGTCGGTGTTCGGCTTGTGGCCGATGGCGATGAACACACCAGCCAGGCCCAGGTCCTTGGTCGTGCCATCGGTGGACTTCAGGCGCGCGCCGGTCACGCCGGAATCGTCGCCCAGCACTTCGTCCAGCGTTTGGTTCAGTTCCAGCGAGATCTTGCCTTCCTTGACCTTGTCCATCAGGTGGTCGACCAGGATGCGTTCGGCGCGGAACTGGTCGCGGCGGTGGATCAGGGTTACGTGCTCGGCGATGTTGGAGAGGTAGAGCGCCTCTTCGACGGCAGTGTTGCCACCGCCGACCACCGCCACCTTCTGACCACGGTAGAAGAAGCCGTCGCAGGTTGCGCAGGCGGACACGCCACGGCCGGAGAAGGCTTCTTCGGACGGAAGGCCCAGGTACTGAGCGGAAGCGCCGGTTGCAATGATCAGCGCGTCGCAGGTGTATTCGCCGCTGTCGCCGATCAGGCGGATCGGCTTTTCGGTGAGCTTGGCGGTATGGATGTGGTCGAAGATCATCTCGGTACCGAAGCGCTCGGCGTGCTGCTGGAAGCGCTGCATCAGTTCCGGACCTTGCACCCCGGTGGCGTCGGCCGGCCAGTTGTCGACGTCGGTGGTGGTCATCAGCTGGCCGCCCTGCGCGAGCCCGGTGATCAGCACCGGGTTGAGGTTGGCGCGGGCCGCGTAGACGGCGGCGGTGTAGCCGGCCGGACCGGAGCCCAGGATCAGCAGCTTGGCGTGTTTGGTGTTCGACATGTGGAAAATCCTGCTATGGGAACAAGGGGATCGCATCCCCTGATGGATTCGTCTTTTCTGTGCCGCGGATTTTACACCGACCTAGGGGAGGATGTTTTTCGAAAGCAACGACGGCGTTCGAAAAGCTGCCTTGCTAAGTTTGAATTGCGGGCGGACCCATCATTTAGCAAGTCGGTGATGCCTGTTTTCGCGTTGCCTAGCCTTCCTTTCGGAAGAATGGCTATTGCCGTTAAGAGTAACGTGGCGACCTCTTGGTTTCCATGAATCTTTTCTTCTTTATTGATAGCTACAGGCTATAGATCGCCAGCAAGCGGGCGGCGCTATAATGCCCGGAACCGGCCAACGAACCCGCGCAGGGGCGGAATGGCTTCCGCAAGGGCCGGATTGCAGGAGAGCAAGACGATGGCGCGCCGCAAGCAGCACGAGGAACACGAGAATCACGAACGGTGGCTGGTCTCTTACGCAGACTTCATCACGCTGCTGTTCGCCTTTTTCGTGGTGATGTATGCGATCTCGTCGGTCAACGAGGGGAAGTACCGCGTGCTGTCGGATTCGTTGATCCAGGCCTTCCAGAACCCGGAGGGCAGCAATTCCGACGTGCATACGCTGCAGGAGCAGTCCTCGCCGGGCAAGGGCAAGGGGACCGGCACGCCGGTGCGCATCGTCAAGATCAAGCCGGAGGATGATCCGCGAGTGAAGGAAACCCGCCAGCAGATGCAGACGCTGGCCGATGATCTGCTGAAAGTGATGAAGCCCCTGATCGACGAGGGGCAGGTGAAGGTCAGCCAGACCGCGCGCGGGATTTCGGTGGAGATCAACGCCAGCGTGCTGTTCCCCGAGGCGAGGGCGGACCTGAACCCCTCATCGACCAAGGTGCTGTCGGCGGTTGCCGACCTGCTGGCCCCGGAAGAGAACGCCATCCAGATCGAAGGCCACACCGACAACAAGCCGATCCATACGGCGCAGTTTCCCAGCAATTGGGAGTTGTCGTCGGCGCGGGCGAGCAGCGTGGTCCGCCTGTTCAATGAGCGCGGTGTGGCGGCCTCCCGGCTGGCTGCCATCGGGTATGCGGAATATCGCCCGAAAGTCCCCAACGATACCGAAGACAATCGCGCCCAGAATCGGCGCGTGCAGGTGACCATCCTGGCGGAAAACCGCGAACAAGCGGCCAGCATGCCGGCGCTGTAAGGTGGTTCTGTAAGTGGAGTGCCTGAACGGTCAGGCGCGGCCGCGACTGCGGCTGGTGGGAGGGCTGCGGTCTTGCTGACGGCCATCCGCGCTGTAGAAGTCGTTGAGGCCTTCGGCGCGCGGAAGCAGGATCTCCAGCGCGATCTGTTGCTGTTTGAGGCGGCCTTCGATGTGTTGGCCGTTGACGTCGTTCAGGTCGCGCACTTCGGTCGCGGCGGTCTGCCAGCGCGTCCACAGCGCAGGGGCGGTGGGTGCGAACTCCCGTTGCAGCCAGGCTTTGTGAGCGGCAGGGTCGTCGCTGCCGGTCAGGGCACGCAGGCGATCGCTTAGCTGGTCGCCCAGCACACGCAGTTCTGCCAAGTGTTCCAGTTTGCGTTGATTCAGGGATTCCAGCGGAGACGCGTCGCCGGACGCAAGCAAAGCAGCTTCGTCACGCAGGAGCCCGCTTAGGGCTTCCAGCGCGTCGGTTTGCTGCTTCAGCAGTGCATCCAGGGAAGCGGACATTACGTTGACTGGCTTCCGGTGGTTCCGGCTAGCCGTGATCGCGGCCAGCCAGCAATTCCTTGACACTGTCGATCAGGCTATCAGCAATCGCGTCCGGATTGATGCTGAAACGACCTTCGGCAATCGCCTGCTTGATCTCGTTCACCTTGTCGGTGTTCACCACCGGGGTGTTGGCCAAGGCGTGGTCGACCGCGCGCAGCGAGCCGGCGTTCGACAGGCTGACGGTGTCTTCCGGTACGGACGGGCCGCCGCGGCTTGCCGACGTGGATTCAGCCTTGTCGCGGGCGGGCGGCGCCTTGCTGGCGACGGTACCGACTGGTCGCCCCTGGTTATCTACTTTCATCATGCTTCTCCCGGTCCCGCTTGCGGCGGGCGTGATGCGTCTTATACCCGGTATCGGCAAGCTACCCGAGAACTTTAGCGCAATGGCCTGAAAAAATGAACCGGGCGGCGTACCTTTTGTATTGGTGCGGGTTGCAGCCGGACTGATCTATTGGATCGGAACGACGACCAGTCCCGGACCTTGCACTACGCCCTGGACCACCTGGCCGTTGTCCGTCTTCACACCGACCACTTGGCCGACCAAGGCGTTGCCGAGCGCTTTGCCCTGGCTTTCCACGCGGAAGCCGGTGCTTTCAGCGACCAGACGGACCGACTGGTTCTGTAAGACCGCATAAGGCGCACGGAAATTCTCATTGCGCAGCGGCGTGCCGGCCTGCACGGCGGAGACCAGCGCGCGGCCGACGGCTTGACCCGGGTCGATCAGCACGGTGGCGGGCAGCTCGGCGAGCTCCATCGGACGAGTGGCGATGTCGGCCGGGCCGAGGGTCTGGCCATAGCCGAGCGGGCGGGCGGCGACGACCACGTCGCGGACAATAGAAATCTGCGTCGGCAGGGTGATGGTCCAGTTGGCACCGGCCATGCAGCGCACGCCGACCGAGGTACGTCCGACCAGACGGGCGCCGATGGGCAGGTAGCCTTGCATCGAGGCGCAGGGGGGCAGGTTCAGCCGGTTGTCCGGGTTGCCCATGCTGACATCGATCGTGCCGGGCTGGCCTTGCAGTTGGCTGTAGACGTAGTCGAGCGCGGCTTGGCGGACGGCGGACAGGTTTTGCCGGGCGGCGACGGCGGGTTGGCCAACCAGCAGCAGGCCCAGCAGGATGGCAAGGCAGCGTTCAAGCACCGCTGCCTCCCGCACGCTGGCCGCGCTTCATCGATTTGCCTTCCGCGGCGCGACGGCGGCGGATTTCCTTCGGGTCCCCTAGCAGCGGGCGATAGATTTCGACCCGGTCATGGTCGCGCAGCGGCGTGTCGTGGCGGACGGCTTTGCCGAAGACACCCAGGCTGAGATCGGCCAGCACCAGGTCGGGATGGCGTTGCAGGATGCCGGAGCGGTCCACGGCTTGCAGGGCAGAGGTGCCGGCCGGGACGGTGAGCGACAGCAGCGTCTGCCTGTCCGGCAAGGCGTAGACGACTTCGACGCGAAGCGGGCCGGTGGCCGGGGCGGATTCAGGCATGGGCGTAGACCTGGTCGGCGCGCTGGACGAAGGCTTCGACCAGCGTGTGACAGATACGGTTGAACACCGGACCGATCAGTTTCTCCAGCATGTGGCTGGAAAACTGGTAGTGGAGTTCCAGTTCCACCTTGCAGGCGCGGTCGCCTAGCGGGATGAACAACCAGCTGCCGGCCAGCTTGCGGAACGGGCCATCCACCAGGGTCATGTCGATGCGGCTATCCAGGTGCGTTTCATTGCGGGTGGTGAAGTGGCTTTTCACGCCGTGGTAGTTCAGGTGCAGGGTGCCGACGGTTTCCGTCTCGCTGCGTGATACCACCTGACTGTCGCTGCACCAGGGCAGGAAGCGCGGATAGTCTTCGATGCGCTCGACCAGCGCATACATCTGGGCCGGCGTGTATTCGACCAGCACCGATTGTTCGACCCGGATCATCGGTTGTTTCTCTTCAAGAGCCTAGGTTCAAGCGCCTTGGCTGACAGGACCGGCGCAATTGTACTGGTGTTTTCGGCCGGCAGCTTCCTTTCGAGTACTTCTGCTTTGGACAAGCCATCCGGCTGCCCGTCACCTGTTCTGACTACCTTCGTCACGCTACCCCGTGCGCACTACCGTGGGCGTGTTACCCGGATCGTGCGACTTGAGACGGGTATGCCATCGGACTACCGTGACATCGTCATCAACGCCCGCACAAATCCCGAAGGAAATCTGGGGTTGGCGGGGCGGACGACCGCAGCGGCATCGAGAAGGAGATCGCCATGAGTGAACACCTGGGGGCGGATGGGATGGACGGCCTGGAAGACGACCGCCCGATGAACGCGGACGCCGCCGACGAGGAATGGTCGGCCATGGACGAGATGGATGGCATGGACGGCATGGATGAAGGGGACGGCGCGGATGCGCTGGACGAAGGATTCGATGCCGGCGACGACAGCTTCGACGTGGGCGACGATGGTTTCGAAGCGCAAGCCATGGACGACAACGCAGCCTTCGTCGATGAGTTCGATCAGTTCGACGGCGGAGACGACACGGGCGACGCCTGGGATGCCTTCGAGGAAGAGCTGGCTGACGCGCTGGACGCGGATGACGGCGATGAATTCCTCGGCCGCCTACTGGGCGGACTGGGGCGCGCCGCTGGACGGGTCGCCCGTAGCCCTGTTGCTCGCCGGGTAGCGGGTGCTGCCGGCCGCGTCGGGTCGGCGGCAAGGACCGCGGGCGCGGTGGCCGGCAACGTCGGCAATCTCGCCGGGGCCGCGGCTTCAC
>CBIHQA010000145.1:0-8155 GCA_966211475.1 uncultured Neisseriales bacterium | reverse complement strand
CCGAGCACCGATGAAGGCTGGCGCGATACGCAGGTGGAAATCCGCGGGCCGGCGGTGGCGCAGTTCCAGCGCCTGTTCATCCAGAGCTGGACCAAGCAGGGCGGCCCGCCACTGACCCCCCGGAATTACTTTCCGGCAACGTCGAAGCAGGGGGACAAGCTGGTGCGGGTGCTCGCCAGCAGCCCCGACCAGCCGGCCAACTACATCTATGCGGAGCTGTTGTCCGCCATCACCCATGCCAGGCAGAGCGTGCACCTGACCATGGCCTATTTCGTGCCGGACAAGGCCACCCTCAGGGCGCTGGAGGATGCCGCCCGCCGCGGGGTAGACGTGCAGTTGATCCTGCCCGGGTTCAGCGATTTCTGGGCGGTGTTCCACGCCGGCCGCTCCCACTATGAGGAGTTGCTGAAGGCCGGGGTGAAGATCCACGAGCGCCGCGATGCCTTCCTGCACGCCAAAAGCGCGGTGGTGGATGGCGTGTGGTCCTTCGTCGGCTCAGCCAACATCGACATGCGCAGCTTCCTGCACAACGATGAAGTGATCGCGGTGGTACTCGGTCAGACCTTCGGCCGAGAGATGGAGGCGATGTTCGCGGCGGACCTCAAGCGCGCCACGCCGGTTGATGCCAAAACCTGGGCCGACCGGGGCGTCGGCCTGCGCATGAAGGAATGGACGGCGCGGATGTGGGAGTACTGGTTATAAGCGCAGTGCTGGTGAATGGGAAGATATTACAGGCTGCTGCAATTCTTACCTGAGGCGCCTTCCAATTTCCCGCTGCAATTGCAGCGTATTCCCCCGCCAACCGGCCTTATTTCGGGGTTCAGCCGATCAATGTCGATATAAAACGGGATATGGCATGCCCATTGCTAATTCCTGCTCAGGACGACCGACGGTGTATTGCCAGCTTGTGCCGATTGATCGCTCAACCGACCAAGGCAGCCAGGCCAGGCGTTATACGCCAAGCCCGCTTTGATCCGCGACGCATGACGGACACGTTCTGATGAATCGTGCCGTATCGGGATTCAGTTCACTGACCTCCTCAATGGGGGGCCAACGACATTAGCCCCGACGTGGTTCGCTTCACGAAGTGGAAAATCCGATTCGCATTTGCGCCTTGAAGGCATCGCCGCGTCGTCCGCTCGTTTCCAGGTGTCTGTCTAGGACGGGCACGTCACCCGGCTTCATCCATACAACCTCTCGTGGAGATCAACGATGGCCAATCAGAAAGCGATGCCAGGCGGCGATAACAGGACGCGTACCGGTCGCCACAGCCAGTCCACTCACGCGCGCCACAATCCTTCTGAGCCGACCGTACGCGATGCACCGGCCGGCCTTGGCCGAACCGCACCGGGCAATGCTCCGTCTATTCCAGGGGAGCCGAACGACGACCGGCTGACCCGGATGGCAGTACCGCAGACAGGTAGTACCCGTGGCACAAGCGGGACCGGTGGTGCCGGCATCGTGGGCGGCCTCGCCGCCCGCAGTGATCTGGACGGCCCGGGGCCGGACGTGATGGGCGCCAGCACCCTCAGTGGCGACGACGTGGTCAATGTGGCCGGCGAGGACCTTGGCACCATCAAGGACATCATGCTGGACGTCGCCCACGGGCAGATCGCTTACGCGGTGCTGTCGTTCGGTGGCTTCCTTGGCATCGGCGACAAGCTGTTCGCCGTCCCCTGGCAGGCGCTGACGCTGGATGCCGACAACAAGCGCTTCATCCTCAACGTCGAACGGCAGCGTCTGGAAAAGGCCCCGGGTTTCAACAAGGACAACTGGCCCTCGATGGCAGATCCACAATGGGCCTCCCAGATTCATGCTTACTACGGGACGCGCCCGTACTGGCACTGAACGCGGGCGTCGAACGCGCCACATCGAGTTTTGCTGCACCCGGCCACGCCCCGGTCCTCGCACCGGAGCTGGTCGGTCGGGATCGAAGGGGCCAGGTTCGCGGCATGGGCGGCAGGCGATCCGGCAGCCGCCCACCCAGCCCGGGGGAGGGCCCTGGCCCCACCATCCCGATACCGGTTTCTCCTGCTGTCTCATCGTCGACAGCTCACCTTTCCGCCCCGCTTGGGGCGGTTTTTTTATTAAGTGATGAAGTGGTTGCTGCGGTTTCTTGTAAATCTTTCTGTAGGAATTACCGATCTACAGCCGAATGAGATGGATAAGCCCGGTCAGGAGCAAGTGTTTTGCAACGTAAGCTGTTGGCATGCGTCTTGCTGCAATAGGACTGCATGATGCGTGAATTGCCGCGCATCCATTTGCGCAATCATTTCAATCATCACGGCAGGAGTAAGACTATGAATTGGGATCGTATCGAAGGGAATTGGACGCAATTCAAGGGTAAGGTCAAGGAACAATGGGGCAAGTTGACCGATGACCAGCTCGACCAGATCGATGGCCGTCGCGAACAGCTCAGCGGCAAGATCCAGGAATCCTATGGCATCGCCCGCGACGAGGCGGATCGTCAGATCGACGATTGGGAACGCCGGATGTAACCCTCCGGCTGTCTTCCATCCTGATCCACGGGGGAGGCGGGGCGCCGCCTCGTCTCCCCACAACCAGGAGAACACCATGCATTCCCAACTTCCTTCCCGATGTTTCCTCGCCCTGGCACTGGTACTGGGCATGTCCGCCGGCGGGCTGGCCCGCGCTGCGGACTCCACCTCGGTCAGCAAGGACGCGGCCGAAGCCCGCTACGACGAAGCGATGCGCCAGGCCAAGGCGGACTATAAGGCCGCCGAAGCCCATTGCGACGGGCTGAAGGGCAACGAAAAGGATGTCTGTAACAAGCAGGCGGATGCGACGTACAAGAAAGCCAAGGCTGACGCCAAGGCCGCCCGCAAGTCCTCCAAGGCCCAGGCCGACGCAAACAAGGACAAGCTGAAAGCCGACTACAAGGCCGCCAAGGAAAAATGCGACTCGATGTCGGGTGACGCGAAGGATGCCTGCGTCGCCAAGGCGAAGGCGGACTATCAGCAGTAGGGCTGCGGGCTGCTGGTGGGTTGCATATCGACTGGCGGGCGCAAAGCAAGCTTTGCTGGTTTGACGGGAGGCAACCCATTCGCAGCTACTCTTGAGAATTCCCTCCCTCCCCGCTCCCGCCCGCTGGCGGGAGTGCCTCGCTTCCGCTCGTGAGGTGGGTGTTGGACCTGCTATGGATGGGAAAGGGGCACTCCATAGGGCGCAATATGTGGAGCGCATTGCGCCGTATTGGCGGGCTGTAAAACCTTCATCGCTTCCGTCATCCGCGAATCCGGCGCAATGCGCTCCGCTTATTGCGCCCTACGTCTGCATAGCACCCGACTTTCACACCGCATTTGCACCGCTGGCGGAGCTCAACAACACCCGGAACAACGTATCCAGGTCGACCGGTTTGGCGCAATACGCCTGGTAGCCGGCGGTCAGGATGGCTTCCCGGTCGCGATCCCTGGCGTAGCCGGTCAGAGCCACGGCGGGGGTGTGGCCTCCGGCTTCGTCGGCGAGTGCGCGTACTTGCCGGATCAGCGCGTAGCCGTCCTGGTCCGGCATGCCGATGTCGGACAGCAGTACGTGCGGCCTCCAGCGTTGCAGGTGGGCCAGTGCATCGTCCACCGACACGGCGGTTTGCACGTCGCTGCCAGCGCTGCGCAGGGCTTCTTCCAGCATCTCGCGGGTGTTCGCATCGTCGTCCACGAACAGCACCCGCAAGCCGGTCAGCGGGCCGGGTTGCGTCGGCTCGATGGAGGGACTGGTCCGAACCGGGGCGGCGGGTAGCGGCATCACCGCGCCCGGCGGCGGCTGGATCGGCAGGCGCACCACGAAGGCGGCGCCTCGGCCTTCTCCCTCGCTGTAGGCCTGCACGGTGCCGCCGTGCAGCTCCACCAGGTGGCGGACGATCGCCAGCCCGAGCCCCAGCCCGCCATGCCGGCGGGTGCTGGATGAGTCACCCTGGCGGAAGCGGTCGAAAACATAGGGCAGGAACTGCGGCGAAATGCCTTCGCCGCTGTCCTGCACGGTGATGTCCACATGGGTGGGGTGATCGGCCGGCGTGCCGGCCAGCGCCAGCCGGATGCGGCCGCCGGCAGGGGTGAACTTCACCGCGTTGGACATCAGGTTCCATACCACCTGTTGCACACGGGTGGCGTCCACTGGCACCGGGGGCAGGCTGGCGTCGGATTGCAGCTCGAAATGGATGCCCTTGGCCTCCAGTGCCGGCCGGAGGGAGTTCGCCGCCTCTTGCAACAAGGGGGTGAGGTCGGTGGTCTGGATGTTGAGCCGCAGCCGGCCGGCCGCGATGTCGGCCACGTACAGCAGGTCGTTGATCAGCTTGGCCTGGGTGCGGGCACTGGATTCGATGGCCGACAGCGGCCGTCCCAGTCCCGGATGATCGGCATGGGTGCGTCGCAAGGTCTGCGTCCAGCCGAGGATGGCGTTGAGCGGCGTGCGCAGTTCGTGCGACAGGGTAGCCAGGAACTCGTCCTTTTTGCGGCTGGCGCGTTCGGCTTGCCGACGGGCATTGGACTCCTGCCACAGGCGGGCGACGCGCTCGGCCTCCAGATGCTTGTGCAGGGTGATGTCGATCAGGCTCACCAGCAGGCATGGCGACGCGTGCGGCTCGGCCGGCAGGTTCACCGCGAACTGCACGTGCAAGGGCTTGCCGCTCAGCGTCTGCAACACGGTTTCCGAGGTGAAGCGGCGGGTGCTCTCGCACAGCGCCAGCAGCAACTCGCGGAAAGCAGCCTCGCTATCCGGGCCGAACAGACGGTCCGCGCTGCCGACCAGCGCTTCCGGTGTTTCCGCTTCCAGCAGATGCAGGGCCGCGTCGTTGGCATCAATCAGCGTTACGGCCTGCATTGCTTGCCGGACCCAGTCCGGATGGGCCGCCAGATAGCTGCGGAAGTCGTTGATACCCTGTGCCTTCAGCGTATCGATCATCGCCAGCAGCGGACCGATATCCTGTTCGATCAGGGGCACTGGCACCGCCTCGAACAGTTGGCGCAGCGAGCCCTGGCGCGGACGTTCGGCCGCCCGGGCCTGCTGCTCGGTTTCGTCCCGCACCGTGATCAGCATCGCCCGACGGTTGTCGAACTGCATCGGCTCGCACCGCATGGTCACCTCCACCAGCTCGCCCCTCTGCTTACGGTGATGCCAGCGGCGGCCGGAAATGGCGGCTGGGTCGCTGGTCAGCAGGTGCGCGAGGACGGTGGCTTCCTCCTTAGGGTGCAGATCGTTGGGCTTCAGCGTCAGGAATTGCGCCTCGCTATAGCCGTAGTGGCGCAAGGCGGCCTCGCTGACGGCAAGGCAGCGCAACGAGGGCAGGTCCACCAGCCAGACGTAGGTTTCGCCATGCAGCGGGGGGGGCGATGCGGTGTCGCATCCGCGGGGCTCGTTGCCGGGGGGCATCGTAAGGACCATGGCTGTCTCCGCACAGAATAAGTAGGGCGATGCAGAACGCAGGCCGGGAAGCATTCGGCAGATTGGATCGGCAGGGGTTCCGTCTATTTGAAGGCGCGGTAGCGCATGGCGTCGTCAGACGGTTGCTAGGTGATAAAAAGACTCATCAATAGCGTCAAATTTCGTCCATTGGCATGGAAAATGCCTCATCTCCTTCTGCATGCCAGCCGGTCCGGAACGGCTGGTTTGTCCCAACTGCATAAGGAGAAACAGAATGTCTCTGGGTTTTCTGCTGCTGATCGTGGTCGTCCTGCTGTTGCTGGGCGCCATTCCGACCTGGCCCTATAGTCAAGGCTGGGGCTACGCGCCAAGTGGAGTGCTGGGTATCGCCCTGGTCGTGGTGCTGGTGCTGTTGTTGACCGGCCGCTTATGACCGCCAGCGATGGCGGTCTTTCCCGATGACTTTCCTATCCCGGTGGCAGCGGCCGGCCAAGCCGGCCCGCCACCGGCCTGATTTCCCCATCCGGCCGTGGCCGGTCCGGACGAATCGGCCATGACGCCCGCCGGGCCGGTTGCCTGGTATCTGCTGATCGGCGCCATGCTGATCGGCATGGCCTTGATCGGCAGCCGGGTCGAACGCCTGCCGCTTTCCACCGCCATTCTGTCGATGTCGCTCGGCGTGCTCGCCGGCCCGGCCGGCAACGGCCTGTTGCACGTCGATCTGGTACGCGATGCCGACACCCTGCGCACGCTTTGCGAAGCGGTGCTGCTCATCTCCCTGTTCTCCGCCGGGCTCAAGTTGCGCGTGCCCCTCGCCGATGCCCGTTGGCGTCTGGCGCTGCGGCTGGCGGGGCCGGCCATGCTGCTGACCCTGGTCATGCTGGTGCCGGTGCTGATGCTGCTCTGGCAGCTATCGCTGGCGACCGCGCTGCTGCTCGCCGCCATCCTGGCGCCCACCGACCCGGCACTCGCGTCCGACGTGCAGGTGGAGGCCGCCGGCGACCGTGACCGGGTGCGGGTGGCGTTGACCGGAGAAGCCAGTCTCAACGACGGGCTGGCGATGCCGCTGGTGCTGCTCGGCTTGGGGCTCGCCGGCCGCTATGAACTGGGGCCGTGGGGGATGCGCTGGCTGCTGGTCGACGTGGCCTGGGCGATGCTGGCTGGCTGCGCGTTGGGCGGGCTGCTCGGGCTCGGCCTGACGCGCCTGGTGGTTTACCTGCGCCGCCGCCAGGAGGCGGTGGGGCTGGACGAATGCCTGGCGCTCGGTTTGATCGCCGTGTCCTACGGTATGGCGCATCTACTGCACTGCAATGGCTTTCTGGCGGTCTTCGCCGCCGGCGTTGCCATGCGCCGCTTCGAGCATCGCGCTAGCGGCGACCGTCTACCGGAACAGGTGGTCGGTGCCATCCATGCCGGGCGCGAGGACGACGTGGCCACCCATCCGGACAAGGCGCCGGCCTATGTCGCCCACGCGGTGCTCGGCTTCAATGCGCAACTGGAGCGGGTGGCCGAGATGGTGATCGTGTTCCTGATCGGCAATCTGCTGTCGGCCGGCCACGGCGCCTTGCCAGCCATGTGGCTGGTGCCGCTGCTCTTCATCGTGATCCGCCCGCTGGCCGCCATGCTCAGCCTGACGCGCATGCCGGTTGCCGTGGTGCACCGACGGCTGATCGCCTGGTTCGGTATCCGGGGTGTCGGGTCGCTGTACTACGTGCTGATCGCCATGCAGGCCGGCCTGCCGGCGCGGACATCGGCCTTCCTGCTGGGAACAGTGTTGACGGTGGTGGCGGCGTCCGTGGTGGTACACGGCGTATCGGCCACGCCACTGATGCGCTGGTACGAGCGCCGGGGCGATTGAGTTGCGATCGCTTTCTTTTGCCCGCCGTATTCCGTCGCGGCGAATTGCAAGCTTTACAGGTTTTGCTGCAATTCTTGCAGCCGTATTGCCGCATCGGTGCAATTGCCATTCCGGTATTGCCGGTTTCACCGCCGCAATCCAATGGTATGGATTTTGCTGACTTCCATGGTGTAAGGGGCCACGCACCTTCAGGCCCATCCCCAGACGCGTGGAGTTCGGCGCAACCGGAACAGGAGGCCTCATGCTCAGATATGCCCTGATCTTTTTCATCATCGCGGTCATCGCGGCGATCTTCGGGTTTGGCGGGATTGCCGCCGGCGCGGCGGAAATCGCCAAGATCCTTTTCTATATCTTCGTGGTGATTTTCCTGGTCAGTTTGGTCATGGGCCTCATGGGTAGATGACGACCACCCCAGGAGAATTTGCGACACAACCCGGAGGGAACCATGAATCAGCGAACGGAAACCGAACGCAAGTCCGAAGACCGGCTGGAAGTGTTCGCGCCCGGCGGTAACGGGCACGCCAAGGATGCATTGGCGGCCGATCTGAAGAGCGTGGTGACCGATGCCGAGAGCTTGATGAAATCCATCAGCCACGTATCGGCCGACGAACTGACCAATATGCGCGACAAGCTGGCCGAGCAGCTACGCCGTGCCCGGCTGAAACTGGGCGAGGCGCAAGAGGTGACTGTCGCCAAAGCCAGGCAGGCCGCTCAGGTGACCGAAGTCTACGTCGCCGAGCATCCCTGGAAGTCGCTGGTGGTCGCTGTGGCCGCCGGCACGGTGATCGGCTACCTGCTGAGCCACCGACGTTCGTCACGCGAAGACTGACCGCACGGCAAACTGACCGCTTTCCTGTCTGCCCTGCGCGGAGGCCGTCGTGTCACCGCGCCCGACCTCGGGAGATCCCCATGCCAGGAACC
>CBIHQA010000144.1:0-8160 GCA_966211475.1 uncultured Neisseriales bacterium | reverse complement strand
GGTCGCCAGCACGGTTGGCCGAATGCAGCCGGCCGGACAGGAAAATGCATTTTTCCCGAACGGCGGTACAGATGGAGGCCAGCTTTCGTCCTAGCAGGGACTCCGGCAGCACTACCGGGCTGGGCGGGGAATAGGCTGCGCGCGCCAGGCCGCCGCCTTGCTGGCGAATCCGCAGCAAGGGCAGACGGATGAAGTCGACGTTGGCGTCATCGGCAACCAGCCGGGCATCCGGACGCCAGACGGGCAGGGCGGTCGGAGATTCACCGCTGGCCATATCGGGGACAGCATCGCTGGTGGCCGAGCGGAAACGGCCGGTAGTGGGGTCGAGTCGGCCGCCGCGGTAGAGCGGCGGGACGGCCAGTTGCACTGTGATGGTCTTGTCCGGCGAGGAGGCGATGGCTTCGCTGACATCCAGTTGCAAGGGCGCATCGACGCCTGATGTGTAGCGCACGGGGAGGCCATCCGGCAGCAGTGCGTCCAGTTCCGTGATCCGGATGACGCCGCCCACCAGAGCGCTTTCATCGATTTCGAGCGACAGCACGCCCCAGAAGTGGGGTTGGCAGGCGGCCGCGTAGTGGGCGGCGACGCCTTCTGCGCGCAGGGCCTGGAGCTGGAAATGCTGGGGCAGCAGCGGCATGCCCTCGTGCCAGCAGATTGCATCCGGAAAAACTCGCAAGCGTCTCTCTCCCTGTACGTCGCTGCTGATCTCACTCTGCGGCGAGACGCAAATCCTTGCTTTCAAAGCGCAGTCGCGCGTTCTTCACACCGTCCAGCCGGATCCGGTGGGCGCCGGGCGTCTGGTAGTCGGCGTAGACCAGGACACCCGCCGCAGGATCACCCTTGAAGGGGACTGGGTCGAGGGCCAGTTGCTGCCCCGGCACCAGCTCGTATCGCCAGATCCGGAGCTGCTGCGGATAGTCGCGAAGAAACTGTTCGCGCTGTTCAAACCATTTGGCGGCCGGCAAGGCCAGCAACATCTTCAGCAGGTCGGCATCGACCACGACCAGCACGTCGACCGCGACCGGCGTGTCGTCGTTGGCCTTCGGTACCACGTCCATGGTGATCGCGGTTAGCGAAGTGGACGCATGGAACACCGAACATCCTGATAATGCGAATAAAAACAGAAATCCGAGTAGAGCGGATTTCGCCATTCCCGAAGCATTCAGCATGGCGTTCTTATGGTCACGAAATGGCAATGTATGAATCGGACGAATGGCATGTTCTGTAAGTCTTGTAAAGCCCAATTAACCGCATGCCTACTTGTTTATCCAGTGTTGCACAAGACTTTGCGAGTTTCAGAATTATATTCTACATTCCACTAGCGGTCTGACATGTCCATCTCAAACGAATGTACGCCGCCATACGTGATAGATCATAGGAGAGCGGTTCGCAACCGTTACTGACCGGAGGGTTGGTGAGTGGGGCGAACGAGGGCCTGTGTGGCGTCAACAAGTGCCGTGACAACGAGAGGTGTAAATAAAATGGCTGAAAGTACGCAACATAAACTGAGTCGGGTTCGCCCGCCGCGGGTTCAGATTACATACGACGTTGAAATCGGCAATGCAATCGAGAAGAAGGAACTCCCGCTGGTGGTGGGCATCCTGTCCGATTTGTCAGGTAAGCCTGAGGCGCCGCTGCCCAAGTTGAGCGAACGCCGGTTTGTCGAGATCGATCGCGACAACTTCAATGAAGTGCTGACCTCCATTGCCCCGCGCGTGGCATTGCAGGTTGATAACGCCATTGCCGAAGACGGCAGCAAGTTGAACGTCGAACTGAAGTTCGCCAATTTCGACGACTTCGACCCCGTCAATATCGTGAAGCAGGTCACCCCGCTTCGCCGCCTGTACGAAGCCCGCCAGCGGCTGCGCGACTTGCTGACCAAGCTGGATGGCAACGACGAGCTGGATCAGCTCCTGCAGGAAGTGGTGGCCAACACCGACGGCCTGAAGGAAATCAAGGGTTCCCGCCCCGCAGATGGTGCCGAAGCCGCGGCCGAGCCGCAGGCTTGATCCCCATCCCAGTGCATTGACGAATCAGGAGTAAAGGCAATGGCCGAAACACAAGAAACGGGTTCGGGCGGGGCTCAATCTGTCTCGCTGTCGCTGCTGGATCGCATCGTCCAGGAAGGCCGCATGGCCCATGACGAGATGCAGCAGGCTTACGCAAAGGATCTGCTGGCGGAATTCGCCACCCAGGTGCTGGACGAGGGCATGGCGATCGACAAGGACACGGTTGCGATGATCAACCACCGTGTCGCCCAGATCGATGAGCTGATCAGCAAGCAGCTCAACCAGATCCTGCATCACCCCGATATGCAGAAGCTGGAAGCCTCCTGGCGCGGTCTGCATTTCCTGGTGATGAACACCGAAACCAGCTCCCGCCTGAAGCTGCGGTTGCTGAACGTGTCCCAGAAAGACCTGCAGAACGATCTGGAAAAGGCGGTTGAATTCGACCAGAGCGCGCTCTTCAAGAAGATCTATGAAGAAGAGTACGGCACCTTTGGTGGCCATCCGTACAGTGTGCTGATCGGCGACTACGAGTTTGGCCGTCACCCACAGGACGTGGCGCTGCTGGAAAAGCTCTCCAACGTGGCCGCTGCCGCACATACGCCGATGATTGCCGCGGCGAGCCCGCGCTTGTTCGACATGACCAGCTTCACCGAGCTGGCCGTGCCGCGCGATTTGTCCAAGGTGTTCGAAAGCGCCGAGCTCATCAAGTGGCGTTCCTTCCGCGCGAGCGAGGATTCCCGCTACATGGCGTTGGCACTGCCGCACATCCTGATGCGGTTGCCGTATGGCCCGGACACCAAACCCACCGAAGGCATGAACTTCGTGGAAGACGTGAACGGTAGCGACCACAGCAAGTATCTGTGGGGTAATGCCGCCTATGCCTTGGGTCAGCGGATCACCGGCGCTTTTGCCAAGTACGGCTGGTGTGCCGCGATTCGCGGCGTGGAAGGTGGTGGCGCGGTGGAAGGCCTGCCGGCGCATACCTTCAGGACGCCGGCTGGCGATATCGCGCTGAAGTGCCCGACGGAAGTCGCGATCACCGACCGCCGCGAGAAGGAGCTGGACGAACTGGGCTTCATCGCGCTGTGCCACAAGAAGAACACTGATTTCGCTGTGTTCTTCGGCGGCCAGACCACCAACAAGCCCAAGATGTACAACACCAACGAGGCCAACGCCAACTCGCGCATTTCCGGCATGTTGCCGTACGTGCTGGCCGCGTCCCGCTTCGCCCACTACATCAAGGTGATCATGCGCGACAAGCTGGGTAGCTTCATGACCCGCGACAACGTGCAGAGCTACCTCAATACCTGGATCGCCGACTACGTGCTGGTCAACGATAATGCGCCGCAGGAAATCAAGGCGCAGTACCCGTTGCGCGAAGCGCGCGTGGACGTGACCGAGGTGCCGGGCAAGCCGGGTGCCTACCGCGCGACGGTGTTCCTGCGCCCGCACTTCCAGCTGGAAGAGCTGACCGCATCCATCCGTCTGGTTGCCGAGCTGCCGCCGCCGGCCGCTGCGTAACCTTCCGCGGCGCCTCGGGGCGCCGCGGTGATTCCGGCTTCCACCGATGCGCACCGTTATTTGCCGAAGATGTGCGATAACGGTGGAAGCCGCTTGCCAGAATAACGAATCAGGAGCTTCAAACGATGGATGCCATCATCCTTGACCTGGGCGCGGACATCAAAGGCGATTGCGTGCTCGAGGGCTACGCCGACAAGATCGAACTGATGTCCTACAGCCACAACGTGGCGATGCAGGTCACCAACGACGTCAGCAACACCGAGCGTACGTCCGGCAAGCCGCATATCGGCGAATTCACGGTGACCAAGTTCGTCGACGTCTCCACGCCGACGCTCAACGAATACTGCTGCGCCGGCAAGGCGATCACCGAAGTGAAGGTGACCGTCGGCCGTAACGCGGCGGAAAGCGACGGTAAGGTCATGCCGTTCATCGTCTACACCATGAACAACGTGGTGCTGTCGAATGTCAGCGTTAGCGGCGGTTCCGGCGGCAAGCCGGTGGAAACCCTGTCGCTCAACTTCACCAAGATCAAGTGGGAACTGACCTCCCAGAAGAACGACGGCTCCAAGGAAGGAACGGCGGCTTCGACTTGGGACCTGGCAGCGAACAAGCTGATCAAGTAACCGCACCATGGCGCGCACTGCAAGGGGGCCGGAGAGCCGCGCGCCGCTGTTCGACCGTCTGGCGGACGAGAGTCCGTTCTCAACGGTCGAACAGATCCCCTTGCGCACCCACGACCGTGCCGCGCTGGCAGAATCCGTTCGCGCGGAACTCGCCCGCCTGCTCAATACCCGGCTGGAATCCCGCCCCCGTACTTCGCCGCCCACCGTCATCGACTATGGTGTGGCAGACTGGACCGGTCTGTCGGCAGAACGAACGGCGGACCGCAATCAGCTTGCCGCCAGCATGACGCGCGCCATCGCCGCCTTCGAGCCGCGGCTGCGCAATGCGCTGGTGGAGGTGGATGCGATCGACAAGCGCCGCTGGGCGCTGAGAGTCCGGATTTCCGGTGAGTTGCATGCGGAGCGCGAGCGATGGCCCGTCGCATTTGTTGCCGACCTGATTGGCGGTACCGAAACCAGGATCGAGCATGAGCGACTCGATTGATGACCTGCTGCTGGACTATTACCAGCGAGAGTTGACCTTCCTGCGCAGGGCAGGCGGCCATTTTGCCGAGCGCTATCCGAAGATCGCCCGGCGCCTGGAGCTGTCGCAGGACGAATCCCCCGACCCGCATGTAGAGCGACTGCTTGAAGGCTTTGCGCTATTGAGCGCGAGGCTGCAGCGGATGCTGGACGACGAGTACTCGCAGCTGACCGATGCGCTGCTGGAGCAGCTCTATCCGTATGCCTTAAGGCCGATTCCCTCCACCGCCATTGTCCGCTTCGACCCGGACCCAACCAAGGGTAATGTGGCGGCTGGTTACGATATCCCGCGCGACACGCCGCTGTACGTGACCACGACAGCGGGTGACACGATCCATTTCCGCACCACGGCTGGCACGACTGTGTGGCCGCTGAAGATCGACAGCGCGATGCTGCTGCTGGCAGAAGAAGCGCAGGCTGCTGCCCGCAATGTCGAGGCACGGGCGGCCTTGAAGCTCACCTTCAGCAGTTTGCCGCCGCACGTGTTCTCCGCCTTGCCGATCGAGACGCTGCGTATCCATTTGTCGGGTTCGCCCGTCACCTCGGCGACGCTGTATGACCTGTTGTGCGCACACGCCATCGGGATGTCTGCATCGGTGCCGGAGGCATCGCCGTTGCCGTTGACGGGGCTGCCGAAGCCGGTTGGCTTTGGAGAGCATGAGGCCCTGCTCCCGCAGGAGGACGGTGTTCACCCAGCCTATCGTTTGCTGGCGGAATACTTCTCTTGCCCGGAGAAGTTCGCCTTCTTTGATTTGCCGATCCGGGTGCCGCCCAACGCGACCGACCGGCTGGAACTGGTGATCGCCTTCGACCGTGCCCCGGCCAGCCGCCTGACGTTGCAGCCGGAGGACTTTGCGCTGGGATGTTCGCCGGCGGTGAACCTGTTTCCGCGTACGTCCGAACCGCTGCGGCCGGATGGCACGCGGCGCGAATATCGACTGATTGCGGATGCTCACCGTGAGTCGAGCGTCGAAATCTATTCGATCCGCGGTTTGCGGGCCGGCGGCGAGCGCGAGGCCGCCGAAGTACCGCGTTACTTCGCCTTCAGCCATGGCATGGCGGAGCAGGGGACCTACTGGCATGCCCGCCGTGTGGTCGGCATGCACCCGACCCGACAGGGCAGCGACATGATGCTGACCTTCGTGGATACCGGCTTTCAGCCTTCCGAACCGCCTGCCCGTACACTGACGGCGGAACTGCTTTGCACCAACCGCTACCTGGCGGAAACCCTGCCCGGCGGAACCCGCCTGTCGTTCGAGCGGCCCGGCCCGGTCGCCAGAGTCAGCCTGCTGCGGCAACCTACACCACAGACCTCACCCGCTTTGGGCGGATCGTCTCGCTGGCGTCTGGTATCGCAGTTATCGCTCAACCATCTTTCCCTGGTGGAAGGGGAGCAGGCGCTGGCCGCCCTGCGGGAGATGCTGGCCCTGCACAACCTGACGGACAGCCCGGCCGCCCGCCGCCAGATCGACGGCATTGCGGGGCTGCGCAGTGAGCGGGTGGTGGCGCACGTCGGCAAGGATGCCTGGCGCGGCTGGCGCAACGGCCTCGAAGTACGGGTGTCGGTGGACCCAGCGAGGTTCGTCGGGGCGAGCCCGGTGCTGTTTTCCGGCCTGCTGGCCCATTTTTTCTCGCTCTACGCCAATGCCAACCGCTTCGTGCGGACGGTGCTGGAAGAGCCTTCCCGTGAAACCGGTGCGGAGATCAAGACTTGGCAGCCGATGACCGGCGACCCCGTCGCTCTGTAGCCGACCGGCTATTCGAGGAGCCGCACGCCTTCGAGTTTGCGCAGGCGGTGATGCTGCTCGAACGCATGCGGCCGCGTGCCACCTCGCTCGGGACAGGTGTCGACCCGCGGGCCGAGGCCTTGCGTCTGCGTGGCCCGCTGTCCCCGGTATTTGCCCCGAGCGAAGTAACCCGGCTGGAGCGGGGAGGGGAAGACCAGCAACCTGTCCTGACTGCCCAGCTTTTCGGCCTGGGTGGGCCGGATGGACCGTTGCCGTACGCCTACCAGGAATGGCTGCAGCAGCGGGCATTGCGCAAGGATCATGGCCCGGCCGAGTTTCTGGATCTGTTCCACAACCGGCTGTTGGCGCTGCTTTACCGGGCACAGCTCAAATACCGGGTCGCGCCGGCGTTTGCATCACCGTCCGATAGCCCGGCGCAGCCGGTGTTGAGGGCCTTGGTCGGCCTGCTGCCGCGCCCTCTGCAGAATCGGCAGGCGATCCCCGATGCCGCGTTGCTCGCCCGGACGGGGTTGATTGCCAATGAGCGCCGTTCGCTGGCCGGGTTTCGCCTGCTGGTCCGGCATCATTTCGGGGTGCCGGTCGAGATCGCGCCATTCGAGGGGGATTGGCGGCCGATTCCGGAAGCCAGCCTGAGCCGGCTAGGCCGATCGGGGCGTAACCGGGTATTGGGACGTGACGCGGTCGCTGGCAAGCGCATCTGGGATGAGCACGCCGGGATCCGGATCGAGCTCGGCCCGCTATCGCTCGACAGTTATCGCGATTACCTGCCCGACGGCGCAAGCCACAAGGCGCTGGCCGCGTTGGCGGCGTTCTATTTCGGCCCCGATCTGAGCTGCTCGCTGGTTCTTCGGCTGGCAGAGGAGCAGGCGCCGCGTGCGACGCTGGATCGCGGCACGCCGGCCAAGCTCGGCTGGACAAGCTGGTTTGGCCAGAACCAGGGCGAGGCGCCTGCACGCGTCCTCAAGATTCCGTTACGGACCATGCCGGAGACCGCATCATGAGCATCGACCTCAAGGCCCTGGTCGCAAAGATGAACCCGTTGTGCCGAGGGGCGCTGGAGCGTGCTGCACAACGCTGCCTGCAGCAGACGCACTACTACATCGAGATCGAGCACGTCCTGCTGGAGCTGCTGGAGATCGAAGGGGGCGATCTGGCCTATTTGTTGCCCCGCTTCGGCTTGGAGCGGGATGCGCTGACGGCCGAGATCAACAAGGCGCTGGAACTCTTCAAGCGTGGCAGCACCCGCACGCCGGCATTTTCCACCCACACCGTGACCTTGCTGGAAGACGCGCTGGTCCACACCACCGTGGTGGCGCAGGAGGATCTGGTCCGCTCGGGCACCATGCTGCTGGCGCTGATCGAGCGCGACGAATTGCGCTCGCTGCTGCTGAATGGCGTGTCGTCGCTGTTGAAGATCCCTCGCGAAGCGCTGCGGGCAAACTTGAAGGAGTGGTTGGCGCCGTCGCGGGAAACCCCGCCGGGGAGTGCGAAGCCTATCGCTTCGCAGCAACCGGAAACCTCGACTTCTTCCACACCGGTGCTCGATCAGTACACGCAGGATCTGACGGAAGACGCCCGCGCCGGGCGTATCGACCCGATCCTCGGCCGCGATCCGGAGATCCGGCAGACGGTCGACATCCTGCTGCGGCGGCGTCAGAACAACCCGATCCTGGTCGGGGCGCCCGGGGTGGGCAAGACCGCCATCGTGGAAGGGCTGGCACTGCGGGTGGCCGCGGG
>CBIHQA010000143.1:0-8204 GCA_966211475.1 uncultured Neisseriales bacterium | reverse complement strand
AAGCGCGGAACACAACAGCCAGGAGGAACCGGCACTAAGTGGCTTCATGGGCACACCGAGATGGCGGAAGGCGCTCCGCTTTTCCGCCCTACGGAGCGCCGGATCTCGCCGGCTAAGCCGGCGGCAACTTGCAGTGCCGGTAAGTCAGCTGATGCAGGTCGGCCACGTTGGGACCGGCGGCGGCCACGACCAGAATCGTATCCGTCAGCGGCCCGAAATCCGCCCGGAAGTGCACTGAGCTCTTCAGCACCAGCACCGGGCATTCGGCAGGTTCCACGCCGAGATGACGGAACATCGCCTGGTCCGCCGCCTGCTGCTTGCGGCTGGACACCAGCACGGTGACGCCGTCCTTCGACAATCTGGCCATCGGCCCAAGATCCATATGGCAACCGGCGTAGAACGGACCGGTGCCCATGAAACGACCATCCCCCAGCTGCTCGACCCGCCACGGGCCAGGCACCGGCGGACCGCCATCTTGCGTGATCCGGGCACCGATACCGAGATCCAGCGTCGCCCCCACGCCCGCCGCATGCGCGGCGGCGGCCGCCACCGGGTCGCACAGCAAGCCAACCACGGCCCCCTCCACCCGCTGCGACAGCAGCGCATGGATCAAATCAGTGCTATCGCTGTGCCCACCGCCCCCCGGGTTGTCCTGCGTGTCGGCCAGGATCACCGGTCGGCCCGGCTTGCGATGTTGTTGCGCGTACTGCACTGCCTCTGTCGCCGTCCACAGCTTGCCGGCGAATTCGCGCCGTACCGATAGGGCGGCCTGGTACAACTGCTCCGTGGCCGCGTCCGCCACCGCCTGATCCGTCGCATAGACCAACACCGACGGCGCGCAATCCGGCACGTCAGCCAGCGGAAAACCCGGCACAAAGGACGCGGCAACGCAGCCCTGGCTTTCCAGCGCATCCGACAGCCGCACTAAGCGCACCATTGGGTCGGCCAGCGTGGACTGCCAGGGCATCGGGATCAGGTAGGGCAAAGTGCGGAAGCTGCGCGCAAACCGTTCCCCCGCCAGCAGGCGGGGCAGCAGCGCGACGGCTCTCGCGCCGGTTTCCGACATGTCGACGTGCGGATAGGTGCGGTAGACCAGCAGGGCGTCGGACAGCTTGACCATGTCCTTGCTGACATTGGCGTGGAAATCCAGCGTCGCCAGGATGGGCAGATCACGCCCCAGCTTGGCGCGCAGACGCCGCAGCAGTTCGCCCTCGCCGTCCATCAGGTGTTCGGTCACCATCGCGCCGTGCAAGTCGAGGAACAGCGCGTCCAGCGGCCCGGCCTCATCCAGCGAGCGCGACAGCAGCCACCAGTAGCATTCGAAGGCGTCTTCCGTCACCGGCCCGGAGGGGTTGGCAGACGCCCACACCAGCGGCACCAACGCGTAGTCGGCTTGCTGAGCGGCCTCCACGAAGCCCGCCACCGGGATGTTGACGCCCCGGATGCTGTCGAACATCTCGGCGCCCCAGAGCAGGCCCGGCCACGCGTCCGCCTCGACGAAATTGACGAAGCGGGCGCGACTTTCGGCGAAGGTATTGGTCTCGTGCAGGAAACCGGCGACACCGATACGGGCCATACATTGTTCTCCAGGGTCTCGAGGTCGGAGACTGTTTTAAATTGGCTGCGCGGCCGTGATCGGGGGTCGGGCGGTGCTCGGAATCCTCATGTACGCCCAGTACATTCCGGTTCCTCCGCTCCGGTCGCCCCCCGCTGACGGCCGCTCGCCGAATTTGAAAGCAGCCTCCTTACAGCAGGCCGTCCACCGCCTGACGGAAGATGTCGCGGTATTCGGCAGCGGTGAACGGGATCGGATTGGTGCCATGCGACGGATCCGCCACCGCCATCTCGCCGACCTGGTCGGCGCGGGCGGCATCGATGCCGATGGCAGCCAGGGTGTGCGGGATGCCGATTTCTTCGCGCAGCGCCAGTACCCAGTCGAGGAAGGCGCCAAAGGACGGATTGGGCAGGTTCAGGAAGCGCGCGGCGGCTGCGATGCGGTCTTCGATCGCCGGCCGGTTGGCCTTCAGCACGTACGGCATCAGGATGGCGTTGAGCATGCCATGGTGGGCGTCGTACAGCGCGCCCAGCGGGTGGGCCAGCGCGTGCATGCCACCCAGGCCGCGCTGGAATGCCGTCGCGCCCATGCTGCTGGCGACCAGCATTTGCATGCGGGCTTCCAGATCACCGCCCTCCTTCACCGCCTTGGGCAGCCATTCCTTCACCAGCCGCATGCCTTCCAGCGCGATGCCGGCGGCCATGGGGTGGAAGAACGGCGAGCTGTAGGCTTCCAGGTTGTGCGACAGCGCATCCATGCCGGTGGCAGCGGTGAGCTTCGCCGGCAGGCCGGTGGACAACGCCGGATCGAGGATCACCACGGACGGCAGCATGCGAGCGTGGAAGATGATGCGCTTGATGTGCGCTTCGTCGTCGGTAATGACCGAGGCACGGCCGACTTCGGAACCGGTGCCGGCGGTGGTCGGCACGGCAACGACCGGGGCCATGCCTTCGACCTTCACCCGCAGGTAGTTGTCGCCCACGTCTTCGAAGTCCCACAGCGGCAGGTCTTGGCCGGCCATCAGCGCGATGGCCTTGGCGGCATCCAGCGCCGAACCGCCGCCGAAGGCGATTACGCCGTCGAAGCCACCGGACTTGAAGGCCTCCACGCCGTCGGTCACGTTCTGGCCGGTCGGGTTGCCCTTGATGCGGCTGAACACGCCCGCCTTAAGGCCGGCGGCCTCACAGGATGCCACCGCGTCGCGCACCATCGGCAGGTCCGCCAAGCCGGGGTCAGTGACCAGCAGCGGGCGCTTCATGCCCAGCGAAGCACACCACTTGGGCAGCTCGGCGATGCGGCCGACGCCAGCCTTGACGGCGGTCGGGTAGTTCCAGTTGACGGTGTAGCGGGACAAATCGGTCATCGGGGTTCTCCAGGCGCGGCGGATGGCAGCGCAAATTTCTTAGATACGGTGTGGTTCTCTGGCCAGGCGCCCACCGGTATCGGTGGGCGCCAGTTCCAGATCGATGCTTTACAGCTTCTTCAGGTGGAAGGACTTGGGCCGGGTCAGATGCTCGAAGCCCAGCACCGACAGCGTGGCGCCACGTCCGGTGTTCTTCACCCCGGTCCAGGCCAGCGCCGGGTCCAGGTAGTCGCAGCGGTTCATGAACACCGTACCGGTCTCGATGCGCTCGCCCAGCCGCAGCGCGGCGTCGATGTCGCGGGTGAACACGGCGGCGGTCAAGCCGTATGGGCTGTCGTTCATCAGGCGCAGCGCTTCCTCGTCGCCGGACACCGGCATCACGCCGCAGACCGGACCGAAGCATTCGTCGTTCATCACCTGCATGCTGTGGTTCACGTTGACCAGTATCTGCGGCGCCAGGTATGCAGTGCCCTCTTGGTCCATCGCGAAGGCCTTCGGGTCGATCAGACCCTTGGCGCCCTTCTGCAGCGCGTCCTGGGTGACGCCTCGTACGGCGGCAGCGGCGGAAGCGCGCACCACCGGGCCCAGCGTAGTATTCGGGTCCAGCGGGTTGCCCAGCACATATTGGTTGGTCAACGCGACGGCCTTGTCGATGAAAGCGTCGTACAGCGACTGGTGCACATAGATGCGCTGGATGCCGCAGCAGCTCTGGCCAGAGTTGAAGAAGGCGCCATCGACCAGCGTATCCACCGCGTGGTCGAGGTCCGCATCGGCCCGCACATAGCCGGGGTCGTTGCCGCCCAGTTCCAGCCCGACGCCGATGAAGCGGCCGGCCGCGGCTTGTTCCACCGCCGCACCGCCGGCCACCGAGCCGGTGAAGCAGACGTAGTTCACTTCCGGCGACTGAATCAGTTGCTGGGTGGTGTCATGGCTGCAGTGCAGGTATTGCAACACGCCATCCGGCAGGCCGGCGGCAGCGAAGGCTTCGGCGATGCGCTCGGCCGCGAGCGGCGTCTGGGCGGAATGCTTGAGGATCACCGTGTTGCCGGCCAGCAGCGCCGGGACGATGGCATTCACCGCAGTCAACAGCGGGTAGTTCCAAGGGGCGATGATCAGCACGGTGCCCCAGGGTTCGCGGGCGATGAAGCGGGTAAAGCCGTCGATCGGTGCGGGGCGGACCGGCGCCAGCGCCTCTTCGGCGATGTCGATCATGTGCTGGGCGCGGCCCATGAAGCCGTTGATCTCGTTCGGCGTATAACGGATCGGCCGGCCCATCTGGCGGGTCAGCTCTTCGGCGATTTCCGCCTTCTTTTCACCGAACAGGGCGATGGCCTTGGACACCACCGCGCGGCGGTCTGCCAGCGAAGTGGCGCGCCAGCCAAGCTGCGCGGAATGCGCGCGGCGCAAGGTATCGGCCACCTGCTGCGGAGTGGCGTAGTCACGACGGACGACTTCGCTGCCGTCGATCGGGCTCAGGGTAACCAGTTGTTGGGTCATGGATGCTCCAGAAAGAGTATTTGCGTCACCCGTAGGTTGGGTTGAGGAGGGCGAAACCCAACATGGCATCGGATCAACGACGCATTGTTGGGCTTCGCCTCTGGCTCAACCCCGCCTACGGATGACGCGGGGAATCAGATGATTTCGAAGTAACGCTCCAGCTCCCAGTCGGTCACATGCCGACGGAACTCGCGCTCTTCCCATTCGCGGGTGGCGGCATAGTGTTCGACGAACGCGTCGCCGAACAGCGAGCGGGCAGCCTGCGAGGACTTCAGGCGATGCGCGGCCTCCCACAGCGTGCCGGGGAAGCGCAGTTCCGCCGGGAAGCTCTGGGTATAGGCGTTGCCTTCCACCATCGGCGTGGGTTCGATCTGCTCCTCGACGCCCATCAGGCCGGCGCCAAGCGCCGCGGCCAGCGCGATGTAGGGATTGGCGTCGGCCGAGCCGATGCGCACCTCGACCCGCTGCGACTTCTCGGAACCGGGGATGAGCCGCAGCGCGGTGGTGCGGTTTTCCATGCCCCAGGTCGCCTCCAGCGGCGCCCAGTAGCCCGGCACCAGGCGCGAGTAGCTGTTCACCGTCTGCGCGAACATGGCGAAGAACTCCGGCAGGTAGCGCTGCACGCCGCCCATGAAGTGCCGCTGGGTCTTGCTCATGTTGTACTTCTGACTGGCGTCGTAGAACGCGGACTTGCCCGTCTTGCGATCCTTCAGCGACAGGTGGATGTGGCCGCTCTGGCCCGGGTAGTTGTGCGACCACTTGGCCATGAAGGTGGCCATCAGGCCGTTCTGCTGGGCCAGCGCCTTGGTGAAGGTCTTGAACAGCAGCGCCTTGTCGGCGGCCGCTTCGGCCTGGTCGACCGCCAACGCGGCCTCCAGCACGCCGGGGCCGGTTTCGGTGTGCAGGCCTTCGATGGACATGTCCATCTCGTCGCTCATGGCCAGCAGCTGACTGTAGAAGTCATTCTCAACGGTGGAACGCAGTACGGAATAGCCGAAGTAGCCGGGCGTCCAGGTCTTGAGGTCGCGATACCCCTTCTCGCGCACCGAATGCGGGGTTTCCTCGAACATGAAGAATTCGTACTCGAGCGCGGAATAGGCGTCGAAGCCCAGGCCGCCGGCCCGCTCCACCATGCGCTTGAGCAGGTTGCGTGGGCAGACTTCCTTCGACTTCTCGTCGTCGAACTCGCACAGGAAGAACAGCATGTTCTTGCCGTCGGCGGTCTGCTCCAGCGGCAGTTCGCGGCAGCTTTCCGGCACGATGCGCACCCAGGCATCCGGATAGGCGGTGTGCCAGCCGGTGTACTTGGTGTTGTCGTAGAGCTGGTCGTTGCTATCCCAGCCGAGCACCACGTTACAGAAGCCGAAGCCGTCCTTCAGCGCACTGGCGAACTTGTCCTTACGCAGATACTTGCCGCGCAGGATGCCATCGACGTCGGACACGCCGACCTTGACGTGGGACAGGCCCCGTTCCTCGACCAGCTTGAGGGCGTCTTCGATGCTGCGAACTTCACGAGCTTGCATGATCTTTCCTCTTCCTCTTCGGTCCCGCCTGTGAGCGGTGTGCGTGGTTCCCATTGGTGCATTCCGGGATGTTGGATTGATGGTAGAGGTCGGCAAATTTTCGTCGCAACAAGTATCGGTCCGACTTATTGCGGGCATTAGACCGCCTAATGGGCGGTGGGTCAGATCGGTCCGGGCATCTTTCTGGCGACGACTCGGCGCGGGTCTCATCGCCTGAAAGCCTTATTCAGTTGTAGCCCATCCCCGCGCCTGGGCCCTTCCCTGGCGGCCGTACATACCATCCTGCGACAGCAATATCGTCACGGCTAATTGCGCGGCATTAGCCGAATTGATTGTTGTTGAGGGCCACACATCGCGCCCCCACACTTGCCGGCAGCCTGACCGCATGGCCAGGCATGCATTGCGCATCAAGGATGTACCGTGGGCCGAGAGACCCATCGGAGCAGGACGCACGCAGCACCGTAGCAAAGGTACCCGCCGAGGGAGGGAAGGCGGGCTTGTGTTGTGAGGGACCTTGAGGAGGGCGCATCACTATGAATCCGACACAGCATTCCGGCGCAGACCACGCGCTGGACGACGACGTCAAACTGCTGCACAGCATGGGCTATGCCCAGGAGTTGGGGCGCCGCATGAGCGGCTTTTCCAACTTTGCCATTTCGTTTTCAATCATCTGTATTTTGGCCGGTGGGATATCCGCATTTCCGCAAGCGTTATCTGCCGGCGGCGGCATCTCGGTCGGACTCGGTTGGCCGGTCGGTGCGCTGTTTGCGCTAATCGTAGCCGCGGCAATGGCGCAGATCGCATCTGCCTACCCCACCGCTGGCGGGCTGTACCACTGGGGCTCGATCCTGGGCGGCAAGGGCTACGGTTGGACCACCGCATGGTTCAACCTGCTGGGGCTGATCTTCGTCACCGCCTCGGTGAACTTCGGCGTGTACGATCCGTTCTTCAAGACACTCATTGCCCCGCTGATCGGCATCTCACCCGACACGATGTCGAGCTCCATCAAGCTGTTTGGCGACTGGGAGCTAGGTATCTTTCAGACTCTGTTCATTACTGGTCTGACAATCAGCCAAGCCTGGCTGAATCACAAGATGCCAAACCTGACCACGAAACTCACCGACATCTCCGGCTATCTGATCTTCATCTTGGCCTTGGTGCTCACCGTTTCGTTGCTGGTCTACTCCCCGGTTTCGTTAGATTTCTCCCGCTTATTCACCTTTACCAACTTCACCGGTGCCGACGGCAGCACGTGGCCAACCAAGCTCGACAGTGGTCTGATGGTATTCCTGTCCGGCCTATTGCTCACGGTCTATACCATCACGGGCTTCGATGCCTCCGCCCACACTTCAGAAGAGACGCACAACGCTTCGCATAACGTACCAAAGGGCATTTTGCGTTCGGTGATCTGGTCTGCCGTGTTCGGATTCATCATGATCTGCACTTTCGTGCTGGTGATGCCGAATATCGCTGCGGGCGTAAAGCAGGGCCTGGGCTTCTTCGATGCACTGCTCTCTAGTTTGCCGCACGGCCTGAAAGTAGCATTGGGCATCGGCATCTTCGCCGCCAATTATCTGTGCGCGCTGGCCTGCCTAACTTCGACTTCGCGAATGATGTACGCGTTCTCCCGCGATGGCGGCCTGCCTGCTTCCGGCTGGTTGCGCCAAGTTAGCAGCACACTTCGCACCCCTGGCCCTGCGATCTGGGTCAGCGCAATCTTGTCCGTCGCGGCAACGTTGTATGGCAATGCGTTTGCGGTACTGTCGACCGGCTGCGCGGTGTTCCTGTACATCTCCTACATCATGCCTACCGCGGCCGGTATCTTTGCCGAAGGCAATACCTGGACCAAGAAGGGTCCATTTGACCTGAAAGGCTGGTCCAAGCCGATCGCCATACTCGCAGTTCTCGGTGGTGCGGTATTGGTCTACGTTGGCATTCAACCGCCGAACCAAAAGGTGCTTTACGCCACGGTTGGTTTGTTGGGACTGCTGTTTGTGTTCTGGTGGGTGCTGGGCGTGCGCAACCGCTTCCAGGGCCCGCCAATCGGCGACCGCATCAGCAGCAGCCAGAAGGAAATCAGCGGGATCGAAGCACAGCTGGGGGACGTGGAGGCTTAAGCCGTCTTACCGCCAATGGGAAACGGGGCCGCGGGCCCCGTTTTCTTTTCCTGCTTTTGTAGGTTGGGGTTGTGGGGGGGGGGCGCGCCCCACACCCCGCCCGCGGGGCGGAGGTGTGTGCAGCCCCGCGGGGTTGCCGCGCGGGGGGG
>CBIHQA010000142.1:0-8237 GCA_966211475.1 uncultured Neisseriales bacterium | reverse complement strand
CCGTCTTTTGCGGTCGTTCGGGGGGGGGCGTGCTTGATCCAGCGGGGGGCGACCGTCGTCGCGTTTGCCCCCCCTACGGGTCGCTGGATGGCTTGCGCTGCGACGTGGGTTGGGATGCGACGTCCTGCCCGGTCCGCGATGGGTGGCGCACTGCTCCCCTGCCCTATCTGAATTCCTGCCCCGAAAAAAGCGCGAGCAGGTCTACCTCTTGCGGCGTTTCGTCGCGCTTCAGTTTCTGTTCCAGTTTCAGCAGGTGGTCGGTCATGCAGCAGGCGGCTTGCGTGACTTGGCCGTTGCCGAGTGCGTCGAGAATCTGCACGTGTTCGTCGACCGAGCAGACGTCGTGGCTGCGGGAGTCGTACATGGCGACCATCAGCGTGGTGCGGGCCAGCAGGGTGCGCAGGATTTCCACCATTTCCGGGTTGCCGAGCAGCTCTGCCAATCTCAGGTGGAAGTCGCCGGACAGGCGCACGGCGCGGGCCCATTCGCCTTTGCGGTAGGCGGCTTGTTCGTCGGCGACCTGGTCGCGGATGTCGCGCAGGCGGCGTTCGTCTACCTTGCCGTCCAGCGCGCGGACGATGGCGTCTTCGATCAGGCGGCGGGCCTGGAAGACGTTGCGGGTTTCCTGTTCCGACGGCTGGGCCACCAGGGCGCCGCGGTTGTGCTGCAGCTCGATGACCTTTTCGCTGGCCAGCCGCACCAGCACGCGCCGCAGCAGGGTGCGGTTGACGCCGAAGGCCTGGCACAGCGGGATTTCCACCAGCCGGGTGCCGGGGGCGAGCCGGCGCGACATGATGGCTTCCAGGATGGCGCGGCGGACGCGGTCTTCGGTGGCGCCATCGGGTTGATCGCTACCGGCCGGGTCGAGATCCGCCTCTGGCTCCGCGGCCGTCCGGGCGGCGCGGCGCTTGGGGGCGTCGTCGCGGGGGGAAACGGTGGGCTTGCTGGGTTTGCGCGGCATGCGGGCGGGCTTCTCGGTTAGCGGTTGCGCATTGTGGCACGCGGCGGGCCGGTTTTGTCACAACGATGTTGGCAGCCCGGGGATCATGAAGGCGCTACATCACCCAGAGCCGGCCCGATGCCCCCCGGCGGGTCATCCATCCCTGCCCTCACCGGCCGGTGGCGGCGTCGGGTGCGGTGTCCGGCCGACTTCGGGCCAGGCTGGCTGGCGCCGGTGCACCCCGCTGAATCCCCAGGATGCCGAGCAGGCCGAGCGCGGTGATGATCAGGGCCATGCCGGTGAGTTCTGCGCTGCTGGGGCGCTCGCCCAGCTCGATCCAGGCGGACAGGAAGCCGATCACCGGCACGGCCAGCGATGCGAGGCTGGCGACGCCGGTGGGCAGGGTATCCAGCACGTATAGCCACAGCAGCCAGGCGAGCCCGGTGCACAGCACGCCGTTGAAGGCGAGCGCGCCGACGAAGTAGCCGGTGATGCGGATCGGCGGCGACGGCACCCAGCAGGCGACCAGGATCAGGGCGATGGCGCCGAACAGCATCTGCCAGGCGGTGAGCGACAGCAGGTCGACCTTGACCGAACCACGGATGCGTTTGGCGAGGATGGCGCTGGCCGCCCACACCACGCCCGCCGTCAGCGCCTTGGCGTTGCTGGAGACGCTGGCGTGCTGGCTCCAGGGTTCCAGGATGGCGACCAGGCCGACGGCGGCCACCGCGACGGCGCCCCATTGCAGGCTGCGCAGGCGTTCTTTCAGCACCACCCAGGCCATCAGCAGGGCCCAGAACGGCATGGTGTAGGCCAGCATGGCGACCTTGCCAGCGCCGCCGTCGATCAGCGCCCACTGGATCAATGCGGTGAAGGCAGCGGTCTGCAGCAGGCCCAGCAGCAGGGTCGGCAGCACGGCTACCGGCTTTAGCGAACGGCGGCGCCACAGCAGCGCGGCGAACAGCACGCCGGCACCGATGGAGGTGCGCATGGCGGAGAAGTCGAAGGGGCCGACGTCGTGCATGACGGCCTTCATCACCACCCAGTTGTAGCCCCAGAACAGGGACAGGACGGCCAGCGCGATCACCGCGCCGGCGAGGGATTTCTTTTGGTGCATGGTGGTTCCAGTCCGCGAGTCATGGGGGGATGGCGGGGGTTGGGAGCTTGTTTGTCCAATATTGTCACATTGTACAAATATATTGTGACATTAATGAAATTTCTTGTGGATGGACGGTGTGTGGGTCGGGGGGGAGGCGACGTGCGGTCGGGGAATGGTGGGGGTGCGTCTGCGGGGAGGGTAGGTTTTTACCGGGAAGATTTACAACGGGGTGTCAGCTATACCTGGGGGTTGGGGGGATGGCAGTGCGAGATGCGACCTCTCCGGCTACGAGTGGCATTGTTCCGTAGCCTGGATGCATGCGGCCGGGGAGATGGGGACGCGCCCTCCCCCGGCTGGCGCGCCGCCGTTCAGGCTACGCGGTGGTTCAGTGGCGGACGCCGGCCTGGCTGCCGCTGCGCTTGCTGCTGGCGGACGAGATGCCGCAAATCGCGTCGCCCGCTGTGTGGGCATCTTCCTGGGTGGCGACGTCGGCCAGCGCGACGATGCCGACCAGGCGCTTGTCGCGGTTGACCACCGGCAGGCGGCGTACCTGGATGTCGCCCATGTTGTGGGCAACGTTGGCGATCTCGTCGTCTTCGTAACAGTACTTCACGTCCTGGCTCATCACGTCGCGCACCTTTGCGTCTAGCGTCTTGCCCTGGGCCAGCGCGCGAACCACGATGTCGCGGTCGGTGATCATGCCGACCAGGCGGTCGTTCTCGCCCACCGGCAGGGAGCCGATGTCCAGGTCAGCCATGATGCGGGCAACGTCGCGGATGCTCTGGTCGGGGCTGGCTACGCGGACGTCTCGGGTCATTGCTTCTGCTACTCGCATTGTGGAGTCTCCTTTGCGGGTTGAGGAAGGCGGTGGGAGATGGCAAGCAACGGGTATTCCAGCGGGGAAAGGATAAGTTTCCCCGGAGGGTTGTTGATGAGCATTCCCCCTCTCCCCAACCCCTCTCCCCCCAGGGGCGGGGGGCGTTGGGCGGTTCGCTGTTGTACCTTAGGTGGGAATGTCACCGGCATAGCCCCTCGCCCCTTGTGGGAGAGGGGTTGGGGAGAGGGGTGGTTAAATGCATGTGAACTCGTCAGCGGTCCAATCAAAATGACCGTCAGACGCCAGCGAATACGTCGCCACTCTCATCAACGGTAGGAGCGGGCCATGCCCTCGACTGTCGTCTCTTCGAAGAACCGATGGTCGCGGGCATGGCCCGCTCCTACAAAGGGTTTGTGGGCTGGGACAAAGCCAGGCGCGCTGGCAGCCGAGGCAACCCCCTCAATCCGCATGCACCGCCGCCCACCGCTGCCACTCATCCACGATCCACCGCCGAAATACCGCCAGCGCCCCGGTCAGGCGGGCGTTACGCGGCAGCACCAGGAAATACCCCCGCTCCGTCCGCAGCGCCGGCCCAGCAGCGGCGACCAATTGCCCGCTATCCAGCAGGTCATCCACCAGCGGCGACCAACCCAGCGCAATGCCCTGCCCGGCCAGCGCGGCCTGGATCACCAGTGGGTAGTTGTTGAAGCTGAGGTCGTGGCCGCCGTGCCGCGCCGGCAGGCCGTGGCGGGAGAACCAGTCGTCCCAGGACAGCCAGCGGGCGAGCGGCGGACGCTCCAGGTGCAGCAGCGGCAGGGTTTGCAATGCGACGGGCGTCCCATCCAGGCCCTGCTTGTCGCGGAAGGCCGGGCTGCAGACGGGGATGACACGCTCCGGGAACAGCGCTTCGGCCTCGCAGCCGCTCCAGTGGCCGGTGCCGAAGGCGATGCCGACGTCGACCGATTCGCCGCGCAGGTCGATTTCGGTCTGCGAAGTGACGATGCGCACGTCCAGGTCCGGCACCAGCGCCCGCAGCGTCGGCAGGCGCGGCATCAGCCAGTAGGCGGCAAAGCCGAAGTCGGTGGTGACGGACAGCACCGGGTGGCTGCGGCGGGCACGGATTTCCGCCGAGGCGTCGCCAATCACCGCCAGGCTTTCGTGCACGGCTTCGAACAACCGCACGCCTTCGGCGGTGAGCGACACGCCCCGGTGCTGGCGCTTGAACAGCGGCGCGCCCAGGTCTTCCTCCAGCCAGGCGATGCGATGGCTGACGGCGGGCTGGGTGGTGCCGAGCTCCTGCGCGGCGGCGGTGAAGCTGAGCAGCCGGGCGGCGGATTCGAAGAACACCAGCGATTGCAGCGGCGGCAGGTGCTTGGGGTTTGCCATTAGCTCACCTTATGGATGCATGCGATTTCGTGTTCTTCACACGGGGTTTCATGGCGCATAGAGTACGCCACAACATAAGCCCTTCACATGCCTGAGCACACCATGAGCACCAAGCAGCCCAATATCCTGATCCTGATGGCAGACCAGCTCACCCCCGGCGCACTGCGCGCCTACGGCAACACGGTGAGCAAGACGCCGAACATCGACGCGCTGGCCGAACAGGGCGTGGTGTTCGACTCCGCCTACACCAACAGCCCGCTGTGCGCGCCGTCGCGCTATGTGTTCATGTCCGGCCGGCTGCCGTCGGCGATTGGCGCCTACGACAATGCGTCCGAGCTGCCGTCCGAGGTGCTGACCTTCGGCCACTACCTGCGGCATGCGGGCTACCACACCATCCTGTCCGGCAAGATGCACTTCTGCGGCGCCGACCAGCTGCACGGCTTCGAGGAGCGGCTGACCACCGACATCTACCCCGCCGACTTCGGCTGGACGCCGGATTGGGAGCACCCGGAAGACCGCCCGAGCTGGTACCACAACATGAGTTCGGTGACTGATGCCGGCGTCTGCGTGCGCACCAACCAGCTCGATTTCGACGAGGAAGTGGTGTTCGCCGCGCGGCAAAAGCTGTTCGACCTGGTGCGCGGGCCGGACGGCCGCCCCTTCTGCATGGTGGTGTCGATGACCCACCCGCACGACCCCTACGCGATTCCCGAGCGGTACTGGAACCTGTACCGGGACGAGGACATCGACCCGCCGCGCGTGCCCGGTTCGCCCGAGCTGCTGGACCCGCACAGCAAGCGGCTGCGCCACGTATCGAACATGGATGCCGAGCCGGTCACCGAGCAGCAGGTGCGCAACGCCCGCCGGGCCTACTACGGTGCGGTGTCGTATGTCGACGAGCAGATCGGCAACATCCGCCGCACGCTGGAAGAAACCAGCCTGGCGGACGACACCATCGTGATCCTGCTGGCCGACCACGGCGACATGCTGGGCGAGCGCGGCCTCTGGTACAAAATGAACTTCTTCGAAGGCGCCGCCCGAGTGCCGCTGATCGTGCACGCGCCGAAGCGCTTCCGGCCGCACCGGGTGGCAGCGTCGGTGTCGCTGGTGGACATCCTGCCGACACTCGCCGACCTAGGCACCAACGATGCTGGCGTCACCTACCCGGAACCGATCGATGGCCGCAGCCTGCTGCCGCACCTGCAAGGCCAGGCCGGCCACGACGAGGTGATCGGCGAATACCTGGGCGAGGGCACGGTGGCGCCGCTGCTGATGATCCGGCGTGGCCGCTACAAATTCGTGCATGCGCCGGGCGACCCGGACCAGCTCTACGACCTGGCGGACGACCCGCTGGAGCTGCGCAACCTCGCCACCGACCCGGCCGCCGCCGAGCTGGTGCAACGCTTCCGCGACGAAATCGCCGCGCGCTGGAACCTGCCCGCCTTGCGCCAGGACGTCGTGACCAGCCAGCAGCGCCGCCGCTTCCATTACGAAGCCCAGACCCGCGGCCAGCGCCGCGCCTGGGACCACCAGCCCTTCCAGGACGCCAGTCAGCGCTACATGCGCAACCACATCGAGCTGGATACGCTGGAAGCGATGGCACGCTTTCCGAAGGTGCACGGCCACGGCGGTTGACCCCGCCGACGAACAGAGGCCGGCGCCGCTGTGCCGGCCATATCAAGCCATCTCCGGGCATGGGGAGTCCGGGTGGCGACCCGGCGGATTCCAATCCGCCACACGAGGAGAAGCAATGATGGGGAAGCAATTCGCAACGCGCACGTCCCGCTGGCTGGTGGCGGGCGCCATCCTGATCCCGCTGGCCGGCATGGCCGCCGAGCCGGATAGCTGCAAGCTGGTCCACATGTCCGACCCGGGCTGGACCGACATCAACGCCACCAACGCCGTGGCCGGCCTGCTGCTGGATGCCCTGGGCTACCAGCAGAAGGTCGACCCGGTGGCGGTGCCTGTTGCCTTCCAGGCCCTGCGCACCGGGCAACTGGACGTCTTCTTGGGCAACTGGATGCCGGCGCAGCAGCCGCTGGTCGAGCCCAAGCTCAAGGAAGGCTCGATCGAAGTGGTGGCCGCCAACCTGGAAAACGCCAAGTTCACGCTGGCGGTGCCGACCTACGTGGCCGACCAGGGCGTGAAAACCTTTGCCGACCTGGCCAAGTTCGCCGACAAGTTCGACCACAAGATCTACGGCATCGAATCCGGCGCGCCCGCCAACCAGAACATCAAGCGCATGCTGAAAGCCGGCGACTTCGGCCTGAACGGCTGGTCGCTGGTGGAATCAAGCGAATCCGGCATGCTCAGCCAGGTAGCGCGCGAAGACAAAAGCAAAGGCTGGATCGTGTTCCTGGCCTGGGAACCGCACCTGATGAACACCAAGTACCAGCTCACCTACCTGTCCGGCGGTGACAAGTACTTCGGGCCCAACTACGGCGGCGCCACCGTCAACACCGTGTCCCGCAAGGGCTACACCGCGCAGTGCCCGAACGTCGGCAAGCTGTTCACCCAGCTCAAGTTCAACGTCGACCTGGAAAACCACATCATCACCGACGTGCTGGACAAGAAGCTGGACATCAAGGTTGCCGCCACCAACCAGTTGAAGAAGCAGCCCGCGCTGCTCAACACCTGGCTGGCCGGGGTGAAGACGCAAAGCGGCGAAGACGGCCTGCCGGCCGTCAAGAAAGCGCGAGGCATCAAGTAGCCCTCCCGCGTAGGAGCGGGCCACGCCCGCGACCATCGGCTCGCCGAAGAACCGACGGTCGCGGGCACGGCCCGCACCTACAAGACACCCGGAGCTTGGGTTGAGCCAAAGGCGAAGCCCAACATGGCAACGCGGAGAACCACGGCGCGTCGGTCCTCGCCCTTGACCGCCAACCGCCCCGTAGCCTGGACGCCAACGGCGGCCGGGGCGGCGCCGATGCGCCCATCCAACCGGCCGCTATTCCACCGGTAGCCTGGACGCGAAGCGGCCGGGGAAATGGCAACGCTCCCCCCGGCCGCCGCTGGCGTCCAGGCTACGAAGGCGGCACCGGGCGGTTCATCCGCACTGCCCTGCGGCATCGCAAACCGGGCGCCACCGCACTGGCATCGCCCTTGCTCGCACCACCACAACCCGCTTACACATCGCGCCCGGCACATCATGACCCTCTCTCCCTTACGCCGCTGGGCGCGATGTCTTTTACCGCACACCACCTCCGGCACCCTACCCGCCATGCTGCTGGCCGCCGCCGCGATCGGCTGCTTGGGCGCACTGGCCACCACCGCCTTCCGCGAGCTGCTGACCCTGCTCGAACACCTGCTGTTCGGCCGCAGCGACGACCTGGTACGCACCGCCGCCAGCCTGGTCTGGTGGCTACGGCTGCTGGTGCCGGCGCTGGGCGGCATCGCGGCCGGCTTCACCCTGCAGGCCGCATCGCGGTGGCTCGAAAAGCGCAGCACACAAGGCCGCGCCTCCGGCGACTACATGGAAGCCCTGTCGCTGGGTGACGGCACGCTCGGCGTACGGGCCTCGCTCGCCAAGGCCGCCTCATCGGCGCTATCGGTCGCCACCGGCAGCTCCATCGGCCGCGAAGGCTCGATGGTGCAACTGGCCGCCCTGGTCGGCACCCTGCCCGGTCGCTGCTGGACCTTATCCACCACCACCCGGCGCCTGATGCTCGCCTGCGGCGCCGCCGCCGGCATCACCGCCGCCTACAACGCCCCCATCGCCGGCACCCTGTTCGTGGCCGAGATCATCCTCGGCTCGCTGGCGCTCGACACGCTCGGGCCACTGCTGGTGGCTGCCAGCGTCGCCAACCTGACCACCCGCTACTTCCTCGGTGCCGACCCCGCCTACCACATGCCAGCGGTGCAATGGACCCTGGGCTGGGAAACCGGCGTCTACGCCCTGCTCGGCGCCGCCGCCGGCTTGCTGGCCCCCGCCTTCCTGGCGATGCTCGACAGCGGCAAATGGCTGTTCTCCCGCCTGCCGTCACCCCTATGGCTAC
>CBIHQA010000141.1:0-8246 GCA_966211475.1 uncultured Neisseriales bacterium | reverse complement strand
CTGCCCGGCCACTTCACCGACAGCCGCCGATTGCTGGTGAGCGTCGGCGGGCAAGGCTTCCCAACCTTGGCGCTGGAAGACGAGCAAGGCCGCTTCACCACGGTGGATACGGGGCGCTACCTGGGCCGCCCGGCGCAGCTGGCGGAAGAACTGAGCAAGGCGGTGACACATACCCGACCGGCGTCATCGGGCGCCAGCAGCCTGGTCTGCGGCCCGGACCATTGCGAGATTCCGGACTGACCACACAGGAAGACGAATCATGGCAACCTCACACGCCGTCGTCGCCACCCCGGACGCACGCCGTTACCTGCGCATGCTCTGCAAGCACTGGGGCCACAAGTTCGAGGTGGTCTACGACGCGGATCAAGGCCTTGTCCCTTTCAGCGCCGACGCCCAAGCCCGCTTCACCGCGGACGAACAGCGCCTGCTGGTGGTCGTCACGCACGCCGACGGCGCGCAACTGCCCCGCTTGCAGGACGTGATTGCCGAGCACCTGCAACGCTTTGCGCTAAAGGAAACGCTGGCCTTCCCGTGGACGGCCGGCGAGCCCGCCACGCACTGACGGGCACACCGCCTACTGCATGAACCAGCCGTGGCTGACCACCACGGACTGGCCGGTGAGCGCATTGCTCGGAAAGGCGGCCAGGAAGACCGCCAGCTCAGCCACGTCGCCGGTGGTGGTGAATTCGCCGTCCACCGTCTCCTTCAGCATCACCTTGCGGATCACGTCCTCTTCACTGATGCCCAGTTCCTTCGCCTGCTCGGGAATCTGCTTTTCCACCAGCGGCGTCCGCACGTAGCCGGGGCAGATCACATTGGTCCGCACGCCGTGCTCGGCCCCTTCCTTCGCCAACACCTTGCATAGGCCCAGCAGCGCGTGCTTGGCGGCCACGTAGGGCGATTTCAGCTTCGAGCCTTCATGGGAGTGCACCGAGCCCATGTAAATCACCGCGCCGCCGCGGCCCGCCGGATAGGCGCGCTTCACAAAGGCCCGGGTGGTCAGGAAGGCGCCGTCGAGGTGCACCGACGTCACCTTGCGCCAATCGGCCAGGGTCAGATCCCCGATCGCGGCGATGTGCTGAATGCCGGCATTGCTGACCAGCACGTCCGGCGAGCCCCAGGCTTGCGTCAGCTTGTCGAAGCCGGCTTCTACTTCCTGCTCCACCGTCACGTCCATGTTGACTGCCATGGCGGTGCCGCCTTGTTTGCGGATGCCCTCGGCCGCCGCTTCCGCCCGTTCCAGCGACAGGTCGGCGATGCAGACCTTGGCGCCTTCCTCCGCATAGCGGGTGGCGATTTCCAGGCCGATGCCGCTGGCGGCGCCGGTCACGATGGCGATTTTGTCCTTCATGCGCATGTGCTTGCTCCTTTCTGCCCGCAGGCACTCTATCCCGGTTTCGACGATGAGGGCAGTCCCTTGTGTCCTGACGACGGCCCGTCTTTCCCGGTAACGGCAATCACGACGCCAGGTAGTCGTGGATCACGCTGCCCAGCGGCAGCGTCAGATCGGTCATCAGATGCACGGTGGACACCACCTCTCGCACCGGTAGGTCGGCGACCGGTGCCAGCGCATGCGCACTGAGTTCCAGCGCACCAGGCCCGGTCCAGGCGCCCTTGAGGGTGATGTCGTCTAGGGTGTAACGGACCAGTTCGCAAATTCGCGGCTTGCCGTCCACATGGGGAATCAGCTTAAGCAGGAAACTGGGCGTCTTGAGCGCCGCCATCGTGGCGGCGGCATCCAGTGCGCGGTGCTTGTAGCCCATGGTGCCTGTCGCGACCCGGACGCCACCATAGTCCAGCGTGCCGATCAGCGTGTCCTGATGCACCTTCAGCGTCGGTTGGCCGAGTTTCTTCGGGAAGCCCCACAGCTCCCGCCCGCCGGCGATGGGCGCATAGTCATTCAGATACATCGAATGCACATAACCACCGGCCTCGCCCTGGAACCGTACCGGAATTACCTGCCCGGACTCGCAGTAGTGGCCAAAGCCGGTGGAATCCGGCATGCGGATGAACTCGAACTTGACCAGCGGCTCGTCCAGTTCCATCGGCGCGGGCACTACCCGCCGCAACGCCTCCGGATCGGAGCGATAAGTGATGATCAGGTATTCCCGGTCGATGAAGCGGTAAGGCCCGGGCGGGAAAGCCGGGTTGGTCAGCGGCATCGCAAATGCTTTGTGGAGAACCTCTTCCTCAGTCATGGTTGGCTCCTTATGCGGGGACGTATTCGTGAACGACCACCGCCATATCGTCCGGCACCGGCTTGAGCCAGCTCGCCTCTTGCAGCGCCCGTCGCGTGTCGTGGTAGCCCTGCTCCCAACGCCATTCGATGGATCCACGCGAGAAATTGACGTCCTTGAGCGGCATGGACCAGTCCTGCCCCGGATAGACCAGCCGAACGATATGCATGGTGGTATGGCAGCCGAGTTCCCCCAGCTCCTGGATATCCGGCAGGTCGCCGATATCGGGGGGGAGCTTGCTGTGCAGCAGGCGCACCGCCCGGCGCAGGTTGTGCATCTTCTTGTAAGCTTCGACGTGCCGGTCGGACCGCGAGGCGTAGCGGACATCCTTTTCCCGGTTCTGTACGGCGGTGAAGGAGCGCGGCTCGACGCCCCGCGAGCGCCACAGGTCGACCATGAAACAGAGCGTATCGACCCGGGGTTCGTCTTCCAGCACCACCTCCAGCGGGGTGTTGGAATAGAGGCCACCGTCCCAGTACAACTGCCCGTCGACACGCACCGGCGGGAAGCCGGGCGGCAGCGCACAGCTCGCCATCACGTGCTCCAGCTGAATCTTCAGCTTCTCGGAGTCGAAGCAGACCAGCTCGCCGGTGCTCACGCCGACCGCATTGACGGCCAGGCGGATCGACTCCTCCGCATTGATGAAATCGAAATCCACCAATTGCGTGAGCGTCTCCCGCAGCGGCGAGGTGTCGTAGAAGCTCGCCAGTTCCGGCTCGACCTCCTGGCCCAGCGCGAAAGGCGTCACCCCGCGCGGCGTGAAGAAGCCCGGCACGCCGGCCCATAGCGCCTGGGCGGTGGACAGGCGGATGTTGTATTGCCGCAGGCTGTCCGGCACATCCTTCATGTCCAGCAGATCGCCGCGGCCTACCATGTCCCAGAACTGGCGCATGCGGGCGAGGCGCTGGGAGCGCTCATTGCCGGCGATCAGCGTGGCGTTGATCGCGCCGATCGAGGTTCCCACCACCCAGGAAGGGGTTGCGCCGTGCTCATGCAGCGCCTGGTAAACGCCCGCCTGGTAGGCCCCCATGGCGCCGCCGCCTTGCAGCACCAGCACCACCCGGCCGGTATTTCCTCCAAAGGGCGAAGGGGCATTCATCGACGACTCCCAAGCCGGCACGCACAGCGGCCAGGACCCGAGGGATGGTCAGCCATCGTGGGCCGTCGTGCTGCGTCGGAAAACGGTTGATCGGCAGCGGCGAGCCGTGATCGATCACGCCGTTACGCCGATGCGACAAAGGAAGATGGACAAGGCGCGCGGAGAGGGGTTCGCAGCGGAGCCTGCGAGAGGGGAGGACGTGCGGGAAGAGGCGGAAGAACGGCGCCCGATGAAACTCCGGCGCCCGAAAAGCAAAAAGCCCTTCCGGAGGGGAAGGGCTTTTCAGTGCAAGGACAGCAAGCTTACTTCAGCTTGGTTTCCTTGTACTCCACGTGCTTGCGCGCGACCGGATCGAACTTCTTGATCGCCATCTTTTCCGGCATGGTGCGCTTGTTCTTCGTGGTGGTATAGAAATGGCCGGTGCCGGCGGTGGACTCCAGCTTGATCTTTTCACGCATGATTCAACCTCACATTCAAACGACGAATGGCGGGCGAACCAGCCATTCCGCAACTGATCTATTGTCAGCTCGGCGCGCCTTGGCGCTTAGAGCTCACCACGCGAACGCAGATCGGCCAGGACAACATCGATGCCCTTCTTGTCGATCACACGCAGACCGGCGTTGGAAACGCGCAGACGCACCCAACGGTTTTCGCTTTCCACCCAGAACCGGCGGTACTGCAGGTTCGGCAGAAAACGACGCTTGGTCTTGTTGTTAGCGTGGGACACATTGTTCCCCGTCATCGGCGCCTTGCCGGTGACCTGACAAACTCGCGCCATGGTCGGCACTCCCGTAAGCGGTTTTTCGGAAAAGGAGCTTTATACCATGTCGATCAGCCTTCCTCAAGTCCCCCTTTGCGACGGAATGGGTTAGACCCACCCCTCCTCTGCGAAGGAAATCGCCCTGTGGCCGGCTACCAGCAAGTGATCCAGCAGTTTGATGTCGAGCAGCCACAGCGTGTTCTTCAGGCGCTCCGTCAGGTCGCGGTCGGCCGCGCTGGCCACCGGCGAACCGGAAGGATGGTTGTGGGCGATGATCAGGGCGGCGGCGTTGAGCGCCAGCGCACGCTTGGCCACCTCCCGCGGGTAGAGGTGACTTTGCGACAGCGTGCCGCGAGCCAGTTCTTCCAGCGCGATCACGCGGTGCTGGCTATCCAGGAAGACACCGTAGATCGCCTCCACCGGTAGGTTGCGTAGCTGCAACATCAGGTAGCGCTCGGTCTCGCGCGGCGAGCCGAGACGAGGCTGCTCCTTCAGCTCCTCCGCCAGGGTGCGCCTGGCCATTTCCAGCACGGCCTGAAGCTGGGCGAACTTGGCGTCCCCCAGCCCCTTCACCCGCGACACCTCCTGCCGCGTGGCCGCAAACAAGCGGCCGAGCGAACCGAACTCGGTCAACAGCACGCGCGCCAGATCGACCGCCGAACAGCCGGTAACCCCCACCCGCAGGAAAATGGCCAACAGCTCTGCATCGGACAAGGCAACCGCGCCGTGATGCAGCAGTTTTTCGCGCGGGCGCTCGTCGGCCGGCCAATCGGTGATTCGCATGGGTTCCCTGTTAATTCATTATTATGAAATTGGAATAATAAATGATTTTGGCATTTTATGGCGCGCCGGACCAAAAAGACGCAGCCGGGGTGTTCTGCGATAATCATCGCAATACAGAAGGGCAGACTCGACATGGCATTTCCAATCCGGCATCTGGTCCTCGGTGTGACGGGGGGCGTCGCCGCCTACAAGGCAGCCGAACTGACGCGTCTGCTGGTCAAGGCGGACGTCGCCGTGCGGGTGGTCCTGACCGAAGGCGGCGCGCAATTCGTCACACCGCATACCTTCCAGGCCCTGTCTGGCCGGCATGTGTTCACCGACCTGTGGGACAAGCGGGTGCCGAACGGCATGGCGCACATCGACCTCTCCCGCGAGGCGGATGCGATCCTAGTGGCGCCGGCTTCCGCAGACTTCATGGCCAAGCTGGTGCAGGGTTCGGCGGATGACTTGCTGTCCACGCTATGCCTGGCGCGGGACTGTCCGTTGATCGTGGCACCGGCGATGAACCGCCAGATGTGGGACAACCCGGCCACCCAGCGCAATGTGAAGCAACTGAAGGCAGACGGCGTCGCGGTGTTCGGCCCAGACGTGGGCGAACAGGCCTGCGGTGAAAACGGCGCCGGCCGCATGCTGGAGCCAGAAGACCTGGTGCAGATGCTGGACGCGCACTTCCAGCCCAAGTTGCTGAAGGGCCGAAAGGTAATGATCACCGCCGGCCCTACCTTCGAGAAGATTGACGCCGTACGCGGCATCACCAACCAGAGCTCGGGCAAGATGGGCTTTGCAGTCGCGCGCGCCGCCGTGGAGGCCGGAGCGGAGGTCACACTGATTGCGGGCCCGGTGAGCCTGCCGACGCCGCTGGGCGTCAAGCGCATCAACGTGATGTCCGCCCAGGAGATGCTGAACGCGGTGAACGCGGCCATCTCGGTGCAGGACATCTTCATCGGCGTGGCGGCGGTAGCGGATTACCATCCGCTGCAGCAGTTCGAGCACAAGCTGAAGAAGGACGCCAACGTGATGACGGTGGAGCTGGCGCCCAACCCGGACATCCTGGCCAACGTCGCGAACCTGCCGCGCCCGCCGTTCTGCGTGGGTTTCGCGGCCGAAAGCCAGAACCTGCTGGATTACGCCGAGCAGAAGCGCAAGAAGAAGCGCCTGCCGCTGCTGGCTGCCAATCTGGTGCAGACCGCCTTCAATGCGGAGCACAACGAACTGGTGCTGCTGGACAACGACGGTCAGCACCCGTTGCCACGCGCCGACAAGCTGACGCTGGCGCGACAACTGATTGCCCATACGGCGAAGCTGTACGCGCGGGGTTGAAAGAATCGAATCCGCAGACGGCGTGGGGCTATCGGCGCCACGTCCGTCATCCCCCTTGAATTTCCCAGCTGAATCAAACACATGAACACTCTGGACATCCAAATCCTCGACCCACGCATCAAGGACAACATGCCGGCCTACGGCACGCCGGGCGCGGCCGGCCTGGACCTGCGCGCCTGCATCGACCGTACCATCATCGTCGAACCGGGCCAGACCGAACTGGTGCCGACCGGCATCGCCATCCACCTGGCCGACCCGGGCCTGGCGGCCATGATCCTGCCGCGCTCCGGGCTGGGGCATAAGCACGGCATCGTGCTGGGCAACCTGGTGGGGCTGATCGACTCCGACTACCAGGGGCAGATCTTCGTGTCGCTGTGGAACCGTGGGCAGACCAGCTTCACACTGAACCCGCTGGAGCGCATCGCCCAGCTGGTGGTGGTGCCGGTGGTGCAGGTGCAGTTCAACGTGGTGACGTCGTTCGAGGCGAGCGAACGTGGCGACGGGGGCTTCGGCAGTACCGGGCGGCATTAGGCAACCCCATAGATTTCCCGCGTTTTACCGGCGAGGGGTGCAATGCCTCTCGCCCCTCTCCCTGACTGCTTTCCCGCCGCTCCGCAACGCAAGTTTCTCTGCGCCACCTGCCTCACTACGCAAGACTGCCCACCCGGATGTCCGACGACTTTCGCCGCTGCCATTTGCGATGCGCTGACTCCATTCAATTAAAGAATGATGAGAAATATCAAATAGACTAAATATTAGAAATAAAATATATGCGAACGGTGTTAGATTCCTGTCTCACCGGTGCGCCCATGCACGCGGCGCCTTCCACAACGACAGGAGCACTTCATGCGGTTCGATACCCTCGCCATCCACGCCGGTTATAGTCCGGACCCCACGACCCGCGCGGTCGCCGTGCCGATCTACCAGACCACCAGCTACGCCTTTGACGACACCCAGCATGGGGCAGACCTGTTCGACCTGAAGGTCGCCGGCAACATTTACACCCGCATCATGAACCCGACCACCGATGTGCTGGAAAAGCGCGTCGCGGCACTGGAAGGTGGGATCGGCGCGCTGGCGCTGGCGTCCGGCCAGGCGGCGATCACCTACGCGATCCTGACCATCGCCGAGGCGGGCGACAACATCGTGTCGATCTCCACGCTGTATGGCGGCACCTACAACCTGTTTGCCCACACGCTACCGCAATACGGCATCCAGACCCGCTTCGTAGACTATCGCGACCCGGCTTCCGCCGCGGCGCTGATCGATGAGCGCACCAAGGCGATCTATGTGGAATCGATCGGCAACCCGCTCGGCAATGTGGTCGATTTCGCCGCCTTTGCCGACGTGGCGCACGCCCACGGCGTGCCGCTGATCGTCGACAACACGGTGCCGACGCCTTACCTGACGCGGCCGTTCGAGCATGGCGCGGATATCGTGGTGCATTCGCTGACCAAGTACATCGGCGGGCACGGCAACAGCATTGGCGGCATCATCGTCGATTCCGGCAAGTTCCCCTGGGCCGAGCACAAGGCGCGCTTCCGCCGGCTGAACGAGCCGGACGTCAGCTATCACGGCGTGGTCTATACCGAGGCACTCGGGGCGGCGGCCTATATCGGCCGCGCCCGGGTGGTGCCGCTACGCAATACTGGCGCGGCGATCTCGCCGTTCAATTCCTTCCTGATCCTGCAGGGGTTGGAGACGCTGCCGCTGCGCATCGAACGGCACAGCGAAAACGCGCTGAAGGTCGCCCAATACCTGCAAGGGCACCGCGCGGTGGAATGGGTGAACTACGCCGGCCTGCCCAGCCATGAATCGCATGAGCTGGTGAACCGTTACTTCGGCGGGCAGGCGTCGGGCCTGCTGACCTTCGGCGTGAAGGGCGGGCGCGAGGCTGGCGCGCGCTTCCAGGATGCGCTGAAGCTGATCACCCGGTTGGTGAATATCGGCGACGCCAAGTCGCTGGCATGCCACCCGGCCTCGACCACCCACCGTCAGCTGTCGCCGGCGGAGCTGGCCAAAGCGGGCGTGTCGGAGGAGACGGTGC
>CBIHQA010000140.1:0-8253 GCA_966211475.1 uncultured Neisseriales bacterium | reverse complement strand
GACACGTCACCAGCCTGGGTTTCGATGATCGGCAGAGCAGTCAGCGAACCGGTCTTGCCCTTCACCTCGCCGTTGGTCAGCTTTTCGACGTAGTCGGCGTTCACACGCGCGGCACGCTCCAGCAGACGGCTGTGCAGGTAGAACACGTCGCCCGGGTAGGCTTCACGGCCCGGCGGACGGCGCAGCAGCAGCGAAATCTGACGGTAGGCAACGGCTTGCTTGGACAAGTCGTCGTACACGATCAGGGCATCTTCGCCGCGGTCGCGGAAGTATTCACCCATGGTGCACCCGGAGTACGGTGCGATGAACTGCAGCGCAGCGGATTCGGACGCGGAGGCGGCAACCACGATGGTGTGGCCCAGTGCGCCGTGCTCTTCGAGCTTGCGCACCACGTTGGCGATCGAGGAAGCCTTCTGGCCGACGGCGACGTACACGCAGATGACGCCGGTGCCCTTCTGGTTGATGATCGCGTCCAGCGCCACGGCCGTCTTACCGGTCTGGCGGTCGCCAATGATCAGCTCACGCTGGCCACGGCCGACCGGCACCATCGAGTCGATGGCCTTGATACCGGTTTGCAGCGGTTGGCTCACCGACTGACGGGCGATCACGCCCGGGGCGATCTTTTCGATCGGGGAGGTCTTGGTGGTGCCCAGCGGACCCTTGCCGTCGATCGGCTGGCCCAGCGCGTTCACCACGCGACCGACCAGTTCCGGACCAACCGGCACTTCCAGGATGCGACCGGTGCACTTGACTTCGTGACCTTCCGAGATGTGCTCGTAATCACCCAGGACCACCGCGCCGACCGAGTCGCGCTCGAGGTTCAGCGCCATGCCGAAGGTGTTGCCCGGAAACTCGAGCATTTCACCTTGCATCACGTCCGCCAGGCCGTGCACGCGCACGATGCCGTCGGTCACAGAGACCACAGTACCGGTGTTGCGCGACTCGACCCCGGCCGACAGGCCCTGGATCTTGTTCTTAATCAGCTCGCTGATTTCAGATGGATTCAACTGCATTTAAGACTCCTAACCCTTGAGCTCAACGGCCATCGCGTGCAACTTGCCGCGGACGGAGGCATCGATCACGACATCGCCGACGGTGATGCGAACACCACCCATCAGGTCTGGATCCACCGTCACCTGCGCGCGGACCTGGCGACCAAACCGCTTTTGCAGTTGGGTGCCGATGTCGGCCACTTGGGCGTCGGACAGCGGATAGGCAGAGACGATGTCTGCGTCGACACTTTGCTCCGCCTCGAGCTTGAGTTGCTCGAATTGGCGGGCAATTTCCGGCAGCAGGGCGAGGCGCTTGTTGGCGACCAGCAACTGCACGAAGTTCTTCACTTCGGCCGATACCTTGTCGCCGACGATGCCGAAAAACAGCGCTTCCAGCTGCGCGGCCGAGACTTTCGGATTGTCGATGAGCGCGGAGACCTCTTCGTTTTCGACCACGGTCGCCAGCGACGACAGTGCATCGAACCAGGCGGTCAGCTGCCCCTGCTCCTTGGCAAGCCGAAACGCCGCTTCCGCATAGGGTCGCGCGACGGTAACGATTTCAGCCATGAGAGTTACAGTTCCGCTTTGAGGGTTTCGAGCAGCTCGGCGTGTGCCTTGGCGTCGATTTCGCGGCGCAGGATCTTCTCAGCGCCGGCGACGGCCAGCCCGGCGACCTGCAGACGCAGATCTTCCTTGGCTTGCGACACGAGTTGCGTGATTTCCGCCTGGGCGGCAGCCAATTGGCGCTCGCCTTCGGCCTTGGCCGCATTCTTGGCTTCTTCGACCAGCTGGCCCGCACGCTTTTCGGCGAGGGCGAGGATCTCGGCAGCCTGGGCCTTGGCTTCACGCAGTTTGTCCGCAGCGCGCTGTTCGGCCAGTTGGAGGTCGTGCTTACCCTTTTCCGCGGCGTTCAGGCCTTCCGCGATCTTGGTAGCACGTTCATCCAGCGCCTTAACCAGCGGCGGCCAAACGAAACGCATCGTAAACCACGCCAGCACGAAAAACACCACGCACTGCGCGAACAATGTGGCGTTTAAGTTCACGGCGAATTCCTTTTAGTAGAACGAAGCAAAAGTGGCGTCGTAACGCCGGTTCTTTCTCTTCAGGAATTAGCCCACGAACGGGTTGGCGAACGCGAACATCATCGCGATACCCACGCCGATCAGGAAGGCAGCGTCGATCAGACCGGCCAGCAGGAACATCTTGGTTTGCAGCTTTTCCATCAGTTCCGGTTGACGGGCAGCGGCTTCAATGTACTTGCCACCCATCAGAGCGATACCGATACAAGCGCCGATGGCACCCAGACCGATGATCAGACCGCAAGCGAGGGCAACCATTGCGACGTTAGTCATGACAGCTCCTTAGTTTCTAAAGTTATGGTTAATGAAAAAACGAAACCCGATACAACAAAACTGGTAACCGGTGGATGCGCCGGTTAGTGCGACTCGTGCGCCTGACCGATGTACACCAGGGTCAGCATCATGAAGATGAAGGCCTGCAGCACGACGATCAGGATGTGGAAAATGGCCCAGATCGAGCCGGCCACCACATGGCCGAGGAAACCGAACAGACCGGCACCGCTGCTCCACGGCATGGCGATGGAACCCAGCAAGGCGATCAGCATGAACACCAGCTCGCCAGCGTACATGTTGCCGAACAACCGCATGCCGAGCGACACGGTCTTGGCGGCGAATTCGATCAGATTCAGGGCGAAGTTGGGGATCCACAGAGCCGGATGTGCACCGAACGGAGCGGTGAACAGCTCATGCACGAAGCCGCCGGCACCCTTGACCTTGATGTTGTAGTAGATCATCAGCAGCAGCACGCCGATGGCCATGCCGAGCGTACCGTTCAGGTCGGCGGTCGGCACCACGCGCAGGTAGGCGTGCTCCGGCTCCATCGGGCCGAAGGTGCCCCACAGCTTGGGCAGCAGGTCGACCGGCAGGAAGTCCATGGCGTTCATGAAGAACACCCACAGGAAGACGGTCAACGCGAGCGGAGCAATGAAGGAACGGTCGCCATGGACGATCGCCTTGGCCTGGCCATCGACCATTTCGACGATCATTTCAACGAAGGACTGGAAGCGGCCCGGCACACCGGCCGTGGCGCGTTTGGCGACACCGCGCAGCACAATCACCATCACCAGGCCCAGCAAAATGGACCAGAACAACGTGTCGACGTTGAAAATCGAGAAATCGACAATATGTTCTTGTTTGTGACCCGTGCTGGTGAGCTGGGTCAGGTGGTGGACGATGTATTCTGACGCCGTCGGAGCGTGGTTCTCTGCAGACATGAGACTTACCGTTCAACGTATGGTTTGGAATCTGTCGAAGCCGCCGCACCGGGCGACGACTCACTCAATCACTGCGGCGCGGGGGATTGGGCTTGGCCAGCATCCCGAGCGCGAAAACCTGGACTTGCAGCACGACCACCAGCGTCAACACGATGGAAGGCCAGTGCAACTGCACGTTCCACACCGTGCGGGTGAGCTGGCGTACCGCCAGCAGCAGCGCGATGCAGAACAGAATCTTGGCGAACATGCCGCCCAGCAACACCATGGCGCGCCACACCGCGGGCATACGCCGCACACGGAACAGCAACCACAGCAACAACGCGTTCGGCAGACACACCGAAAGCCCGCCGACCACAGCCGACAGGGCCATCGTTGAACCACCGACCAGGGCCGCGACCAGCGCGGCAAGACCCGTCAGCGCCAGTTGCCAGAGCAGGACGCGGTACACGTTGGGGCAGCTACACAAAACGTAGATTGTAATTTTGTGTGGCTAGTCGTGTCAATTTCGCTTGAAATTCAAGATGTTTTCGTGACATCGGCGTAAACCGCCACCGGCGCGGAATCCATGCATCATGCATGGGCATCTGCACCATGCTGGTGCGAAGACGCCCGCCACCCCGCGTCAGACGTGGTGATAGTCGCGATACCAGGCGACGAAACGCTGCAAGCCGTCGGCCAGCGAGGTCGCCGGCGAAAAGCCGACGGCTGCGGTCAGCCTGTCTGTGTCGGCGTAGGTTTCTTCCACGTCCCCCGGCTGCATCGGCAGCATGTCCATCTTCGCCTTGACGCCCAGGGCGGACTCCAGGGTGTGGATGAAGGTCATCAGCGGCACCGGCTGGTGATTGCCAATGTTGAACACCCGGTAGGGCGCGAAACTGGTTGCCGGGTTCGGGTTCATCCGGTCGAAGCCCGCATCTGCGGTGGCGGGGGTATCCAGCACGCGAACGACGCCTTCGACGATGTCATCGATATAAGTGAAATCGCGGCGGAGCTGGCCCTGGTTGAACACCGGGATGGACTGGCCGGCAAGCAGTTTCTGGGTGAAGGTCCAATAGGCCATGTCAGGCCGGCCCCATGGGCCGTAGACGGTGAAGAAGCGCAACCCGGTGGTGGGCACGCCGAACAGATGGCTGTAGGTGTGGGCCATCAGTTCGTTGGATTTCTTGGTGGCCGCGTACAGACTGACCGGATGATCGACCGGATCGGATTCGGCGAACGGCACCTTGCGATTGGCGCCGTAGACGCTGCTGGAGCTGGCGTAGACCAGATGCCGAACTGGGTAGGCGCGGCAGGCTTCCAGCACGTTGACGAAGCCGGTCAGGTTGCTCGCCACGTAGGCACGCGGGTTCTCCAGCGAGTAGCGCACGCCGGCCTGGGCTGCCAGGTGGACCACCGCGTCGAATTTTTCCTGGCCGAACAGCAGCAGGATGCGGGCAGTGTCGGCGACGTCGATTTCCTCGAAGCGGAACGCAGCGTTCGGCGCCAACCGGGCCAGTCGCGCCTGCTTCAGGGCGGGATCGTAGTAGGTGTTGAGGTTGTCGATGCCGACCACCTCGTCGCCACGCGCCAGTAGGCGCTCGGAGACGTACATGCCGATGAAGCCGGCGGCGCCGGTGACCAGGATTTTCATGACCGGGATTCCTTGTCGGCACGCATCAGATCGCGTGCCTTGGCGTATTTGACGAAGCTGTTGAAGCAGCCGATAACGATGTGCACCAGCCCGGGCACGCCGTCGAGTAAGCCTCGCCGCAGCAGATACATCTTGATGAAGCGCAGCAGCGGCGACAGCACCAGCTTGCCGATGCCAACGGGCTTGCCTCGCGCGGCCAGTTGGGCTGCCTGCAGCGTGGTATAGCGATTCTGCTTGGTGAGGTAGTCCGACAGGTCTTCCGCCGAGTCGTGCAGCAGGTCGCCGGTCAGTTGGCCGACCGGGGCGTCTGCGATGACGTATTCGTGCACGGCGTCGGGACTCCAGCGCGCATGTCCGCGATGGAACAATCGCAAGCTCCAGTCCGGGTACCCCTCGCCATGGCGGAGGTAACGCCCCATGAAGCGGTTGCAGCGGGCAAAACGGTAGGCCTGATGTTGCGGCGCGCTGAGCACTTGCCGGATCGCGTCGGCGAGTGCGGGGCTGACGCGTTCGTCAGCGTCCAGACACAGTACCCAGTCATGCGCGGCTTGTTCCACCGCGAATTGTTTCTGCGGCCCAAAACCCAGCCAGTCCTGATGCAGGATGCGTGCGCCATGGGCCTGGGCAACCGCCACCGTGTCGTCCGTGCTGCCTGAGTCGACCACCAGCACTTCTGCTGCGAAAGGCACGGAGGCAAAGCACGCCGGCAGCTGATGCGCGGCATTCTTGGTGATCAGGACGACCGACAGGGGCAGTCGGGAAGCGGCGGGTTCTGGCATGGCGCGGATTATAACCGCCCGGTCGGCGGCAGGGTCGAAAGCGTTCCCCGACTTCGCCCATGGCATGTTCCATCCCCGGTAGAATGCGCGGCATGCCGAACATCCTGCTGGTGAAAATGTCGTCGATGGGGGATCTGATCCACGCCCTGCCGACCGTCACCGACATCCGCCATCATTTTCCCGATGCGACCATCGATTGGGTCGCCGAAGAAGCCTTCACCGATATTCCGCGTCTGCATCCTGGCGTCCGCCGGGTATTACCGGTGGCGATCCGCCGCTGGCGGCGCAAGCTATGGCAGCCCAGTGTTCGGCGCGAGATCCGCGACTTCCTGGACCAGCTGCAGACCGACCGCTATGACCTGGTGATCGATGCTCAGGGCCTGCTCAAGAGCGCCTGGGTGACCCGGCATGTACGCGGCCCCTCCTGCTGCTTCGACCGGCGCAGCATCCGTGAGAAATGGGCTCTGCCGTTCTACGACAAGACCTTTCCGGTGCGGGCCGAGGCGCATGCCATTGACCGTGTTCGGCAGTTGGCGGGCTTTGCGCTGGGCTACACGCCGGAGGGTGACACCGACTATGGCATCCACGGCGGGTTGGCACGCCCGGCCTGGGCGCCGGATAGCCCTTACGTGGCCCTGGTGCATGGCACCTCCCGCGATAGCAAGCTGTGGCCGGAGCCGCAATGGATTGCTCTAGGGAAAGCGCTGGCTGCACAGGGAATGGCGTTTGTCCTGCCCTGGGGAAATGCGGCGGAACGGCAACGTGCGCATCGACTGGCGGAAACCATACCGGGTGCGATGGTCGCCCCCAAGCTGAATCTGGCGGAGGCCGCCGCGCTGCTGGCGAATGGACGGTTGACCGTGGGCGTGGACACGGGCCTGTCGCACCTGTCCTGCGCGGTCGATACGCCGACTATTGGTTTGTATTGCGATACCGCGCCGGAACGAGTGGGTCTGGTCGGGCCGAAGGCGATCAACCTGGGCGCACCGGGAGCCACGCCATCGGTGGCAGAGGTACTGGATACCGCCGCCCGGATCACGGTGCATGAGTAGGGTTCTCTATACCCTGTTGTGGTGGCTGCTGCTGCCCTGCTTGCCGATCCGGCTTTGGTGGCGCGGACGGAGGGAGCCGGGTTACCGGCGTCACGTCGGAGAACGCTTTGGCATCTATCGACTGCCCCGGCCGGACCGGCCGCTGATCTGGTTGCATGCGGTATCGGTCGGCGAGACCCGTGCAGCGGCGCCGCTGGTGGAAGCTTTGGTGCGGCGCTACCCGGGGCATACGTTGCTGATCACCCACATGACGGCGACCGGCCGGGAGACGGCGCAGGCGCTGTTCGGCGACCGGGCGACCATCGCTACCCTGCCCTATGACCTTCCGTTTGCGATGCGTCACTTCCTGCGGCATTTCCGGCCGGCGTTCGGCGTGGTGATGGAAACGGAAATCTGGCCCAACCTCTGTCGTGAAGCGGCTTGCGCGGGCATTCCGCTCTACCTGGCGAATGCTCGGCTGTCGGAGAAGTCAGCGCGTGGTTATGCCCGCTTCGGCGGCCTGATCCGGCCGGCGTTGGCGTCCTTCTCAGCGGTGGCCGCGCAATCAGCCGAAGATGCAGACCGGCTGTCGGCGCTTGGCGCTCGGCAGGTTGCCATCTGCGGTAATACCAAATTCGACGTGACGCCACCGGAAGCACAGCGAGCGCTAGGTGCCCAGTTGCGTGCCTGGCTTGGCACGGAGCCGGTGTGGCTGTTTGCCAGCAGCCGCGATGGCGAAGAGCCGTTGCTGCTGGACGCGCTGAAAGCGCAGGCCTTACCGCGCGGAACCCGGCTAGTGGTGGTACCGCGCCATCCGCAACGATTCGATGAAGTGTTCGCGCTGCTGACTGCATCGGGCAGGAAGGTTGCCCGCCGGAGTCAGGCGGATCTGGCGGAACCGCTGCCGGATGACGTCGATACCGTGCTGGGCGACAGCATGGGCGAACTGTTCGCCTGGTATGCGACCAGCGATCTGGCCCTGATCGGCGGCAGCCTGATGCCGCTGGGCGGGCAGAACCTCATTGAGGCGGCATCGATGGGTTGCCCAACGCTGCTCGGCCCGCACATGTTTAACTTCGCCGAAGCGACCCGGCTGGCGCTGGAGGCCGGGGCGGCCCGTTCCGTGTTCGATGCGGCGGATGCCGTGGTGGTGGCCGGCGTACTGCTGGGCGAACCGGAAGAGCTGGCGCAGATGCGCGACGCCGCGCTGGCGTTCGCTGCGGCACACCGAGGCGCTAGCGAACGGATTGTCGCCCTGCTACCTGACGGGCAGACGCTCGCCTGATATTCTTTTGTCATGAAAACTGCACTCGACATCCTGCATCACGTATTTGGCTACCCCGCTTTTCGCGGGTGCCAGGCAGACATCATCGATACCTTGACGCAAGGGGGCGATGCACTGGTCCTGATGCCGACTGGTGGCGGCAAGTCGTTGTGCTACCAGGTACCGGGGTTGATGCGAACGGGGGTGGCGGTGGTGGTGTCACCGCTGATCGCGCTGATGCAGGACCAGGTCGATGCACTGGCC
>CBIHQA010000139.1:0-8282 GCA_966211475.1 uncultured Neisseriales bacterium | reverse complement strand
ATCCTCCTCGGCGGACAGGAACACGATGGGCAGGCTGAAATAGGCCGGGTGCAGGCGGATCGCCGCCGCCAGCTCCATGCCGTTCCAGTTGGGCATGTAGAGATCGAGCAGCACCAGCTCCGGGTTGAAGTCCGCAAGCGCCGACTCCACCGCCCCAGCCTCGGACACGCACTCGGCCAGGATGCCCTGTTTGCGTAGCGCCGCGCGGTACAGGTTGCCGACCGCCCGGTCGTCGTCGACGATCAGCACCCGTTCCGGCGCGGCTTGCGGCCGTCGGTCATAGCGCTCGATGCACTCGACCAGCTCGCTGATGTCCACCGGCTTGGGCAACAAGCCGACTACGCTGGCCCTGACCAGGTGCAGGCGGGTGAGAAAATCCGGATGCGGCGCCAGCACGATCGACGGCACATCGCGCCAGGCGCTGTCGCGCAGCTCGGACAGCGGGCCGGTGACGCTGGTCAGCGCGGCGTCGGGCGACATGTCGAAGATCACGACGCATGCCCCGCCCTTTTCCTCGAGTATCCCGGCCAGGGAGTCGCGAGCACCGGGCAACACCGTGCGGTAACCGTAGGCGTCGAGCTGCAAGGCCAAGGCCTTGGCCGTATAGGGATCGTCCGCCATCAGGATGATAGTCTGCGTTTCCCCCTCCTTGCCCGAAGGCCGGATGCGGCGCATCAAGGATGAGCGGGCTTGCAGCGTAGACAGATCGTGGCTGGACGGCTGGCTGTACAGCAGCGCCATCCTTTGCAGCAGTTCCTCGCGAAGTTCGCTGTTGGCAACCTCGCGGAGCGGCAGCAGTTCACGCAGGCGCTCTTCCAGCGCTTTCGCCTGCGCCCCGAGATTGGCGATGCCCTGGCTGGCGGAATGCGCGATGACCCACTGCAGCCCGCGCAGCAGCTCGAACTGTTCGTCGCCCACCCTTCGGCCGCTCAGGATATCGTCGAGCATCGCACCGAGCTGCCGCAGGCGTACCGGCAGGGTCTGCCCACCGGGCTCCCGAACGCCGCTGCGGCCGACGGTCGCGGTGTCGACCGACAAGGTATCCGATGTGTCTTGCGTCATGGACGATCCTTCCCGCCCGGTTGCCCGGCAACGCTCGGGAAGGTCGCTTTACGCTGCATGGGCAGCCGTTTCATGGCGCTCTCCAGACACACGTGTCCCGACCCCGTTGAACCAGGGGGGTCGTTTGCAGTGTAGACAACGTGCCGCGCTGCGTCACACCCCATTCGACGGAAGTACAGGTGCCAGACGGACGCGCGGATCCTGACGGTAGAAGGCCGACAGTTCCGCATAGAGATCGGGGAAATCGAGCGCCACCATGTCCGGCCACTCGAAAAAGGCTTCCGAGAGCACGGCGAAGCATTCGGCCGGGCTTTCCGCCGCGTAGGCGTCGAGCCAGCCGGTGTCCTCCCCCGCATCTACTGCCTCGCAGATTTCCCGATAAGCGGCAGACCAGTGGCCAGCCCAGCGTTGCCGGTCCATGCCGCGATGCAGCGGCGGATAGCCATTGGCGTCGCCGTTGAGCATGTCCAGCTTGTGGGCGATTTCGTGGATAACCACGTTGAAGCCATCGAGGCTGGCGAGGCCATGTTTGACGTCCGGCCAGGACAACAGCACCGGACCGTCGCTGCGGGCCTGCCCGGCTTCGATGCGTTCTTCCTCGTGCACCACGGTCAGGCCGGCGCCGATGGATTCGGTGAAGGGGTCGCGGACGCGGAAAGGCGTTGGATAAAGGACGACCGTGGACCAGTCGTCGAAACTGCGCAGGTCGAGATGCAGGATGGGCAGCATGGCCTGGGCGGCCACCGACAGCCGCATGCGGTCGGTGACGGTCAACCCGCCGACGCCGATCAGGCTCTTGGTGGCCAGGAAGTGCCGGGCCCCCTGTTCCAGCAGCGCCCGTTCTTCTTCCGACAAACCATGGAACAGCGGATAGGCGAGCACCCTCGCCCATTCCGCCTCGTTCCAGGGGACGTCCTTGGCAGACGGGGTCAGCGCGCGACGTAGCCAGTCGAACATCGCGCGCGGCTCCGGTTAGAACCTGTGAAAAAATTCGTCGCGAGCGGCCCGAGCTTGGCCCGAGAAGCGCAGCCGTACAAGAGGTACGGTGAGCATCGCAGGACGAGGCTTAATCCATGCCTCCGGCGGTTGGTCGGGCCGCGCAGCAGAATTTTTCACAGGTTCTTAGACGCCGCCGAGGAAGAGTTGGTTGACTCGCTTCACGAAGCCCGCCGGATCTTCCAGCTGACCGCCCTCGGCCAATAGCGCCTGTTCGAACAGCACCGTGGCGAGGTCGTCGAAGCGCTCGCCGCCGCCGGCCAGCTTCTTCACCAGCGCATGCTCGGGGTTGAGCTCGAGGATCGGCTTCACGCTCGGCGTCTTCTGGCCGGCCGACTTCAGCAACCGCTCCAGGTGGGCGCTCATCTCGTTGTCGGACACCACCAGGCAGGCCGGGGAATCGGTCAGGCGATGGGTGACGCGCACTTCCTGCACGCGTTCGCCAAGGGTGTCCTGTACCTTGACCAGCACGTCCTTCAGTTCGGTTTCGGCCTGCTTCTGGGCTTCCTTCTCGGCTTCGTCTTCCAAGTCGCCGAGGTCCAGCGCGCCCTTGGCAACCGATTGCAGCTTCTTGCCGGCGTATTCATGCAGCGAGCTGACCACCCATTCGTCCACGCGGTCGGTCAGCAGCAGCACTTCCACACCCTTCTTGCGGAAGATTTCCAGGTGCGGGCTGTGCTGGGCGGCAGCGAAGGTGTCGGCGGTCACGAAGTAGATGGTGTCCTGGCCTTCCTTCATGCGGCCGATGTAGTCGTCCAGCGACACTACCTGTTCCGGCGTGTCCAGCTGGGTGGAGGCGAAGCGGCAGAGCTTGGCGACCTTCTCGCGGTTGGCGAGGTCTTCGCCCACGCCTTCCTTGAAGACGGTGCCGAATTCCTTCCAGAAGGTGGTGAATTTTTCCTTCTCGGCGTCGTCTTCGGACGAGGCCAGTTCTTCCAGCAGGCCCAGCACCTTCTTGGTGTTGGCGGCGCGCAGGTTGTCGACGTCGCGGTTGCCCTGCAGCAGCTCGCGGCTAACGTTCAGCGGCAGGTCGGCGGAGTCCACCAGGCCCTTCACGAAACGCAGGTAGCCCGGCAGCAACTTGTCGGCCTCGTCCATGATAAACACGCGCTTCACGTACAGCTTCAGGCCGTGGCGGTGGTCGCGGTCGTACAGGTCGAACGGCGCACGCGCCGGAATGTACAGCAGCTGGGTGTATTCCTTGGTGCCTTCCACCTTGGCATGCGCCCAGGCCAGCGGGTCTTCCCAGTCGTGGGAGACATGCTTGTAGAAGGCCTTGTACTGCTCGTCGGTGATCTCCGACTTCGGGCGGGTCCACAGCGCGGAGGCCTGGTTGATGGCCTCGGTCTCTTCCTCGCCGGTCGGCTTGCCTTCGTCGTCCAGCTTGGGCTTGTGCAGGACGATGGGGATGGAGATATGGTCGGAGTACTTCTTGACGATGCCGGACAGCCGCCATTCGTTGAGGAACTCGTCCTCGCCCTCGCGCAGGTGCAACACGATCTCGGTACCACGGGTAGGCTTGCTGACCTGTTCGATGGTGTATTCGCCGTCGCCGGCGGACTCCCAGCGCACCGCTTCGTCGGCACCACGGCCGGCACGGCGGGTGGTCAGCGTCACCTTGTCGGCCACGATGAAGGCGGAGTAGAAGCCCACGCCGAACTGGCCGATCAGGTTGGCGTCCTTCTTGTCGTCGCCGGACAGGTTCTGGAAGAACTCGCGGGTGCCGGACTTGGCGATGGTGCCGATATGGGTCACCACTTCGACACGGCTCATGCCGATGCCGTTGTCGGCGATGGTCAGCGTGCGCGCGTCCTTGTCGAAGGACAGGTGGATCTTCAGATCCGGATCGTCCGCCAGGTGGCTGGGCTGCGCCAGCGCTTCGTAACGCAGCTTGTCGGCGGCGTCCGAGGCGTTGGAAATCAGCTCGCGCAGGAAGATCTCCTTGTTGGAGTACAAGGAATGAATCATCAGATGCAGCAGCTGCTTGACCTCGGCCTGAAAGCCTAGCGTTTCCTTGTCGGCCATGTGGTGTAGTCCTCTGTTTCTGGGGTCGAAAAGGCCGGCGCTCCCGGAGGGGGATCCCCCCTGCGCCGTGCGGAATGCCAGCTAGATGAGGTTGGACAGCGACATTTCAAGACATGCAGGAGCGCTTGCCGTCATCCTTCGCGCGGCATCGGCAAGGCAAAGCGGAACACCGATCCGGAGCCGTTCGGATTGTTGGCCGCCCAGATGGCGCCATGGTGGGCACGCACAATCTCGCGGCAGATCGCCAACCCCAGCCCGGTGCCGCCGGCTGACGACTTGGTGGTGGAGCTCTGGATGAACTTCTCGAACACCGTCTCCAGCTCTTCGGCCGGGATGCCAATGCCTTCGTCGGCGATGCGCACGATCAGCGCCGGCTCCCCCGTGCCGGGCACCGTACCGCGCTCAAACCCCACCCGCACTACCCCACCCACCGGGCTGAACTTGAGCGCATTGCCGATGAGGTTTCGTACCACCTGGCCGATGCGCAACGCATCCAGCGACAGGCGCTCCGGCACCTCGGCCTCCAGGATGATCTGCTGCTGGCGAGTCTGCGCGAGCGGCCGCAGCTCGTTGAGCGCGTCGCGCATCACTGGCAGCAGTGGCTGCACGGTGAGTTGGTACTGCATCTTGCCCGCCTCCAGCTTCGACAGGTCGAGCAGATCATTCAGCAGCGCCAGCAGGCGACGGCCGGCCAGGCGGATGTTGTCGAAGTAGTGCTTCAGCTTGACCGGATTGGCCTGCTCGACGCGCTCCACGCCGAGGTCGGCGAAGCTCAGGATGGCGTGCATCGGCGTGCGCAGCTCATGCGACATATTGGCCAGGAATTCCGACTTGGCGCGATTGGCGCGCTCTGCGTCCTCCTTGGCACGCCGCAGCGCTTCCTGGGTGAAGTAGCTTTCGGTTTCGTCCTGGCTGTAGCCGAACTGCCCGATCAACCGGCCGGTCTCGTCATACAGTGGCGCGTTGCGCTCGAAGATGTAGCGGACGGTGCCACCCGGCAGCACGATGCGATAGCCGATGTCTGTGCTGTAACCCTGCTCGATGCCCAGCGCCGCCAGCCGGAACCAGCGTTCCACGTCTTCCGGATGAATGCGTTCCATCAACTGTTCGAAATCGGGCGGCGGGCCGTTCGGGTCGAAGCCGTGGATCTCGTAGATCTCCCGCGACCAGGTCAGTGCGCCGGTTTCCCACTCCCAGCGCCAGTGGCCGATGTGGGCGAGCCGCGAGGTCTCCTCGTACGCCTCCTGGCTCTGTTGCACGGCGCGCTCGGCGAGGTAGATGCTGGTCTGGTCCTGGGTGGTGCCGAACTGCCCGATGGCGACGCCTTGCGCGTCGAACAGCGGGATATTGCGGTCGTGCAGGTAACGCAACTCGCCGTCCGGACGCACGATGCGGTAGCCGTATTCGTAGGCATAGCCCTGTTCGCAGGCCAGCGCAGCCAGGCGATACACCTTGTCCTGGTCTGCCGGATGCACCAGCGACAGGAAGACATCGAAGCTGGGCACCCCGCCAGCCGGGTCCAGGCCGCTGATGCGAAACAATTCCGGCGACCAGACATGTTCGTCGATGCTCAGATCGCGCCGCCAGAAGCCGAAGTGCGCCAGTGCGCTCGCCTCCTCGTAGGCTGCCTTACTGGCTGCCAACGCCTCCTCCGCCTGCCGCTGCTGGGTGATGTCTTCGTACAGCCACATCTGTCCGCGATCCGGCCGGTCAGGCTGCAGCGCCCGGCCGTAGGCACGGCCCCGGAACACCGCCCCGTCACGGCGCCGGTAGGAAGACTCCACCACGTGGGTTCGCCCGGTACGGGTGACCGGACGAATGCGCTCACCGACTTCCAGGAAGGCTTCGTCGTTCTCGAAAATCAGGCGAGTGGACTGGCCTTCCATCTCCTCTGCGGTGTAGCGAAACAATTCCTGCAGAGCCGGGTTCACCCGGACAAAACGGCGATCGATCACGTGTGCCATGCCCAGCGGGCTTGCGTCGAACAGCGCCTCCAGTTGGGCAGTACGCTGCTCGACCTCGCGCTGCAGGCTGTCGCGGTGCTCGATGAGGGCCCGCTCGGCACGCTTCTGCGCGGTGATGTCCCGGCTGATGCCGCGATACCCAGCAAAGCGTCCTTCGTCGTCGTACCGAGGCAGGCCGCTGATGGCGATCCACTGCGGCTCCTGCCCTTCAGCCATGCGCAGCAGTTCGAAATCCTGATACGGCGCGCGCCGAGCGCACATCGCGCGGTAGGCATCCCAGTCGTTATGGTCGTGAAGGTAGACCAGCTCCCAGGGCAGCTTGCCGACGATGTACTCGGCGTTGACCGGATGCCGCGCCCGCGGGCCGGACGCGATAAAGGTAAAGCGCAGGTCGGCATCCTGCTCCCAGATCCAGTCGACCGACAGCTCGAACAGGACCTCCACCCGCTCCTCGCGCAAGCGTGAATGCTCCCGCGCGTCGCGGAACTGGCGTACCGCAAGGCCGATGGAAGCGAGCGTGATCGTCAGCAGGACAGCTGATGCACCGAACAGCAAGGCCGCTTGGTCGGATGGCACCGCCCACGCCGGCAACGCGACGAGCGCCAGCGCGCCAGCCAAGCTCCTCAAACGGGCCCGGACGCGGCGGTACGCACAACGCACATGGACGGACCGGCTGGCTGGATGACGACTGACGATGGCTCTCCCCGAAAACATGGCAGTGCGGAGCGTTCCATTGGGGCCTCTCCCCCAACTGGCATCCCCTATTGGAATCCCCCATTGGAATCCATTTACCCGCCCCTATCTTATAGAACATGGCGCTGGGACCTACCGGCTCGGTGTCAGGCTGTTGACGAATCCTGTTCCTGAACGCGGGGCGAGCAGGCTCTCCCGCCGGCGGGCGGGAGCAGGAGGGTGAGGAAGTCTCGGGAGACTGCGATTGCATCACCGCAAGCCGAATCAGCAAAGCTTGCTTTGCGTCCAACCTCACGGTGCAACCCACTCTCGTCGGCAGCCTGCGCGGGGCCTACCGGCCCAGCGAGTCCTTGTCACCACCTTTGTTTAAATGGAGGCATGCCATGGCTCATCAAATGACCCGTCGTTTCGACACCGTGATGGACGACTTGATGAAGGGCTTCTTCGTCCGTCCGCTTGGCTACGAAGATCCCCTGCCCGAGCACATCCGGGTCGACGTGAAGGAAGCCGCGGATCACTACCTGATCCACGCCGATATGCCCGGGGTTCGCAAAGAGAACATCCAGGTGGACATCGACGGCCCGGTGGTCGCGATCCGCGCGGAAGTGAAACGCGACAACGTCCAGAAGGAAGGCGAAAAGACCCTGCGCACGGAACGCTTCTACGGCACCGTCTCGCGCAGCTTCCAGCTGCCGCAGGACATTGACGAAACCGGCGCAGAAGCCCGCTACCAGGATGGCGTGCTGGAGCTGAAGCTCCCGAAAAAGCGGGGCGAAGGCCGCAAGCGGCTGACCGTCAACTAAGCGGCATCGTCTGAGCCGCTCACTCCGAGGGCGTACAACACCCGGGGATGAACAAAGGGGGCATCATGCCCCCTTTGTTTATTCGTCTGTTGAATCTACGCGCTGAGGAAGCGGACGCCCTCGCTCACCACTTCCGGCGCGCCCAGCAAGCGCCGATGCCCCAAACCACGCGGGGTCCAAACCTGTGCTCCCGGCCAGGTGGCGCGAATGGCGTGCGCAGACTCCACCCCCACCTCTTTGTCCTCCTGGTCGTGGATCACCAGTGCCGCCAAATGGCCATTGCGACCGGCGGCACGGCCATCCACATCGCTGGCTGACAGGCCAACACCGTCGGCGATCTTCTGCTGGAATCGCGCCACCACCGATGCATCCAGCCCTAGGGCCTGCCCGAAGCCGCGTGTCACCCGCTCCAGGTTGGCCGGCGCCGCCAGCAGCACCACCCGTCCCAACGGCACGCCTTCGCTAGCCGCCAGCGTCAGTGCCGCACCGCCCAAGGAGTGGCCGACTGCACCATGGAAGGGGCCGAAATGGCGGGCAGCCAGATGCACGGCGGAAATGAAATGAGACAGCAGCACATGCTGACGCGGCCCCTGGCCGTGGCCCGGCACCTCGATGGCAACCACTCGGAAACCTTGCTCCAGCAAGCGCGTGACCCAAGGCGCAAACTGGCTGGCCCAGCCGCCCCAGCCATGCATCAGCAGGATGGTCTTGTCGCCGTCGCCCCACACCAGCGCACGCG
>CBIHQA010000138.1:0-8291 GCA_966211475.1 uncultured Neisseriales bacterium | reverse complement strand
CGCAGCGCATCGGCGAAGTCGGCAGTTTCGAATACGACCCGGCCACCGACGCGCTGCTGGCATCGCTGGAACTGCTGCGCCAGTTCGACCTGCCGGCCGATCGCCCGGTGTGGCGGCTGGCGGAATTCGAGGCGCGCATCGTGCCGGCCGATCTGGTCCGGCTGCGGGTCGGGTTCACCGAAGCCTTCCGCCAGCGGCAGCACGCCCTGTCGTTCGACTACGCCATCCTGACGCAGGACGGCGGGACGCGCGTGCTGCTGCAGCGCTGCGAGATCCGCTACGGCGAGGATGGCCGTGCGCAGCGGGTCATCGGCACCGTGCAGGACATCACCCGCCGCAAGCAGGCGGAACAGGTGCTGCAGGAACGGGCCCGGCTGAAGGAACAGTTGGAAAAGATTCTGGCGACCGTGCCGGGCACGGTCTACACCTTCCTCCGCCGCGCCGACGGGACGGCGTGCTACCCATTTGCCAGCCAGGGGGTCGAGGCGATCTTTGGTGTGCCGGCCGATACCCTGGCGAAGGACGCGACCGCCGCGCTGGGCAAGGTGCATCCGGACGACCGGGCGCGCGTCCATCGGGAGGCCAATGAATCCGCACAGTCGCTGACCCCCTGGTACAGCGAGTACCGCGTGGCCCACCCGACCCGGGGCGAAATCTGGGTGGAAGGCCATTCGGTGCCGGAGGCGCTGCCCGATGGCGGCATCCTCTGGTACGGCTTCCAGCACGACGTCACCGCGCGCAAGCAGATGGAAACGGCACTGCGCGAGAGCGAGGCAAAGTTCTCCGCCACCTTCCGCTTCACGCCGTCCGCGCTGACCATCAGCTCGGTGGCCTCCCACCTGTACCTGGAAGTCAACGACACCTTCCTGGACAACACCGGCTACCGCCGCGAGGAGATCGTCGGCCACACCGCCGAGGAACTGCAGCTGTGGGTCGAGCCGGAAAAGCGGCTGGAATTCCGCCGCCAGTTGCAGGTGCACGGCAATGTGGAGGCCTACCCTTTTCTGTTCCGCCACAAGGATGGCAGCGTACGGCACGCCTTGATTTCCGCCGCGCTGGTCACGCTGGGCGGGGAACCCTGCATCCTGGCGCAGGTGGTCGACGTGACCGACCGGGTGGCGATGGAGCAAGCCCTGCACGCACGGGAACAGGCCTTCCGCGCCGTCGCGGAGAACTCGCCCGACCACATCGCCCGCTACGACCTCGGTTGCCGCCGCATCTACGTCAACCCGGCACTAGCGGCCTTGTACAACGGCCCGGTCGAGAAATTGCTCGGCAAGACGCCGACCGAGCAGTCCCTGCTGCCCGATGCCCGTGAGTTCGAACAGCGCCTGCGCGACGTCCGGGACAGCGGCCGCGAATTCCAGGGCGAGCTGCCCTACAAGACGGCGGATGGCCAGCCGCGCTGGGGCAATTTCCGGGTGGTCCCGGAATTCGACGCCGACAACCGCGTGGTCAGCATCCTCGCCATCAACCGGGACATCACCGATACCCGCCTGGTTCGGGAAAACCTCCATCGCCTCAACCGCGCCCTGCGCTTGCTCAGCGCCTGCAGCATGGTGCTGGTGCACGCCCGGGACGAGCAGCAATTGCTGCAGGACACCTGCCGACTGATCGTGGAAGTCGGCGGCTACCGGCTGGGCTGGGTGGGTTATGCGCAGGAAAACGTTGCCAAGACCGTGGTGCCCGTCGTGCAGCATGGTGAGGATGACGGCTACCTGGACAGCATCCGCATCAGTTGGGGCGACAACGAGCAGGGGCGTGGCGTCACCGGCCTGGCAATCCGCACTGGCAAGCCTCACGTCAACAACAACTTCCTCAACAACCCCGCCATGACGCCATGGCGGGCCGCGGCAGCGAAGTACGGCTACCAGTCCAGCATTGCTCTACCACTGCGGACGGAATCCAGCGCCTTCGGTGCGCTGAACATCTACGCGGAGGAACCCGACGCCTTCGGCGAAGAAGAGGCCCAACTGCTGCAGGAACTGGCCGATACCCTGGCCTTCGGCATCGCCTCCCTACGGACCAAGGCGGAACGCGCCCGGGCGGAGGAACAGCTGACGCTGGTGAGCTTTGCCGTCAACCAGGTGCGGGAGGCCGCTTTCGTGGTCGACGGGCAAGGCCGGTTCCGCTATGTCAACGACGAAGCCTGCCGCTCCCTGCTGTACCACCGCCAAGAACTGCTGAACATGTCGGTCCCGGATATCGACCCCGACTGGAGTCACGAGCAGCTGCGGGCGCTTTTCCAGGAGCAGATGCAAACCAACCAGCAACGCGTGTTCGAAACCCGCCATCGGGCCAAGGACGGCTACGTGTTTCCGGTCGAGATCCGCACCAGTCCGTTCCAGTTCGGCGGTGTGAACTACAACCTGGCGCTGGTGCAGGACGTTTCGGAACGCAAGCGGATCGCCGCGGCGCAGCGAGAGCACGAGCAGCGATACCGGCAGATCTTCGACAACGCGTCGGACGGCCTCTACTTGCTGGACATCACCGACGATGGCCGTTTCCGCTACATCGAAGTCAATCCGGCCTTCGAACAGTCGACCGGCCTGAGCCGCGATACCGTGATCGGCCGGCTGATCGATACCGGTGTCTCCGCCGAGACAGCGCAACGCCTGCACGAGAAGTACCGGCAATGCGTCAACGCCGGTCACACCGTTGAACAGGAAATGGAACTCGACCTGCCCGCTGGCCGACGCATCCTGCATTGCACCAACATTCCGATCCGGGACGACAAAGGCCGCATCTATCGCGTGGTTGGCGTGAACTGCGACATCACCGAAGAAAAGCGGGCTGCCATGCTGCTGCACGCCCGGGAGCAGGAGTTCCGCACCTTCGTGGAACACTCGCCGGACGTGATCGCCCGCTATGACCCGCGGGGCCGCCGGCTCTACGTCAACCCGGCCCTGGAAAAAATGGCTGCCCAGCCCACCGGGAACCTGGTCGGCAAAACGCTGCAGGAACAACCGACGGGCAACGCCGAGGCGATCCAGACCCATCAGCAGCATATCGAGCGCGTGCTGGAGACCGCTACCGCCCTCGACGGGGAACTACCCTGGATTACGCCGGACGGCCGTCGCTTTCACTACCACATCCGCTATGTGCCGGAATTCGACCGCGACGGCAGGGTGGCCAGTGTGCTGGCGATCGGCCGGGACATCGCTGCGCTGAAGGACGCCGAGCGGCGGCTGGAACAATCGCGCGACCTGCTGCGCGAACTGGCTGCCCGGCGCGAAACCGCCCGCGAGGAAGAGCGCAAGCACATCGCCCGCGAAATCCACGACGAGCTGGGCCAGATCCTCACCGCCTTGCGGATGGACGTGTCGGTGCTGCGCATCAAGTTCGGCGAATACAACCCGCCACTGGTCAAGTACGCCCAGAACATGGTCGGGCTGGTGGACAAGACCATCGAGGTGGTCCGCAACGTCGCCTCGCAGCTCCGCCCGGTGGCGCTCGACATGGGCGTGGTGCCGGCGCTGGAATGGCTGGCCGCCGAGTTCTCGGCCCATACCGGCATCCCTTGCCAGCTGCGTGTCGGCAAGGGCGAGATCGACCTGGACGAGCAGCGCGCCATGGTGGTGTTCCGCATCGTCCAAGAATCCCTGACCAACATCGCCCGCCACGCCGAGGCCAGCCGGGTTGCCATCCTGCTGAACCGGACTGGCCGCTACCGGCTGGAAATCCGCGACAACGGCAAGGGTTTCCCGCCCTTGCTGGGCAAGCGGAAATCCTTTGGCCTGCTGGGCATCCGCGAGCGTGCCCTGATGCTGGGCGGCGAAGTCGATGTGTTCAGCGCGCCGGGCAAGGGTACCCGCATCCGCGTTCTCATTCCTGTACAGACAAAGCCCACGGGGGAATCATGATCCGCATCCTGCTTGCCGACGATCACGGCCTGGTTCGTGAAGGCCTGAAGCAGATCTTTGCCTTGTCCGACCAGATCGCCGTGGCGGGAGAAGCCGTCAACGGCGGCCAGGTGCTGGAGTTCCTGCGCCGCGAAACCGTCGACCTGGTGCTGCTGGACCTGACCATGCCGGGTACCAGCGGCACCGACCTGATCGGCCGCATCCGCGCGCTGGACGATCCGCCGTACATCATGGTGCTGAGCATGCACAACGAGCCGCAGGTGGCCCGCCGGGCCATCCAGGCCGGTGCCGCCGGCTACCTCACCAAGGACAGCGATCCGGAGACCTTGCTGCACGCCGTGCGCAAGGTCGGCAGCGGCGGCCGCTTCATCGACCCGGCACTGGCCGAACAGATGGCCTTCGAATCCTCCGGCGGCGGCCAGCGGCTACCGCACGAGCTGCTCACCGAACGCGAATACCAGATCCTCTGCCGGCTGGTGCGCGGCATGAGCGTCAACGACGTGGCAAGTGACCTGGCGATCAGCAACAAGACGGTCAGCACCCACAAGGCGCGGCTGATGGAAATGATGAACATCCGCAGCAACGCAGAGCTGATCCGCTACGCCGTGACCTACGGACTGACCGGCTGAGATCGTCTGCACGAGATATTCATTAAGCATATCCCGAGACAGACTTCCCACATCCCTACCCCCAAATCAGCCCGGTCTGATGGTGGCCGCTGGCGAACCTGCCATGATGTAGTGGCGTTTACCCAGACGCTAGCAGGATCCGGTCCTTCTCGGTGACCCCGGGAGGGGCCGGAACGTCACGATTCGCAGGCCACCGGCAAACCGGCTATCGGTCCGTCCAGCGCGGTTTCATACATCGGGTCCGCCCCGATGCATCCGGCAACATGGCCTTTACCGCCCGAGGTAGGGCCACATGATCCGCATCCTGATCGCCGATGATCACGCACTGCTGCGCGAACGCTTCCGGCAACTGCTTGCCCTGCTGCCGGGTGTCCGGGTGGAGGGCGAAGCGGAAACCGAAGCCCAGATGCTGCAAGCCATCAAAGGCGGCGATGTCGACCTGCTGCTGCTCGACATCTCGCTCTACCAGGCCAGTGGCGCCGAACTCATCCGGCAAGTGCGCGCCCTGCGGGAAACCCTGCCCATCCTGGTGATCAGCATGCACAACGAGCCGCAAGTTGCCTGCCAGGCGCTGCTGGCCGGCGCCACCGGCTACATCACCAAGGACTCCAACCCGGAAACCCTGCTGGCAGCCATCCGCAGCACGGTGGCCGGTGGCCGCTTCCTCGATCCGGCAGTGGTCCATGCGGACACCATCCGCCTGCATCGCGCCGCCTCCCGCACGCTGTTCGTCCCGCTCTCCAACCGGGAGCGCGAGGTACTCAAGTTATTGGTGCAGGGCTGGAGCCTGCCCTCCATCGCGGAAAACCTGCTGATCCAGCGCAAGACGGTCAACGCGCACCGCAACCGCCTGATGGAGAAAACCGGCACCGGATCCGAAGCGGAGCTGATCCGCTACGCGATCGAACACGATCTGGTGTGCTGACCGCTCATCTGCTCCCTCGAACCCTACACGCCGATGGCGATGCCTGCATCTTCATATCGGAAGCGCCCTGCCCGACAGGGTTCGGAATTGTCCGATTCCTGACATCCCTTCCCTACCCCAAAACCAGAAAAACCTGATATCCCAACATCGCCGCAAGCTCTATCAAATAAAACCATAAACACCCCATGGTTTTTCGGTGGCGCGGACCGACCTTCGCGCACCGGACGTATTTGAGAGAGGAAACGGCATGACCGTTGCAGCACGACTCGCCCTGCTGGTAGGCACTGCCTTTGCGGGGCTCCTGTTGATCGCTGGACTGGGCCAGATGGAAATGAGCCGGGTCTACGATTCCGCCAACTATGGCAACGTGAACAGCGTCCCCAGCATCGTTGCGCTAAACAAGGCCATCGTTGCCGTAGATAACGTTCGGACGGGCCTGTTCAAGCATATCCTGCAAAGCGACCCGGCCAAGATCGCGGCGGTGGAGCAAGACATCGCGCGGGACCACCGCAAGCTTGAAGACGCCCTGCATGCCTACGAACCCCTGCTGAGCGACGACAAGGACCGTGCGCTGCTGGCGGCGGACCGCAATGCCCTGGCTGAATACGACGCCTTGCGCGACAAGGTGCAGCAGCTGTCGCGCGCCAATCGCGACGAAGAAGCGCGCGACCTGATCATGGCCAACCAGTCCATCCTGCACCGGATGGCGGACGCCTTCGAAGCCCATATGCAGTACAACGTCGACCTGAGCGCGCAAGGAACGCGTGAAGCGGCCGCAACCCGCCAGCAGGCCCGGATGACGATGATGATCATCGCCGTGGTGACCTTGCTGGTGGTGGTCGCGCTGGGTGTGTTCATCACGCGCCAGCTGGTCCGGCAGCTGGGGGGCGAACCCGCCTATGTGTCGGAGGTGGTGTCGCGCATCGCGGCGGGCGACCTGAGCGCCGAGGTGAAGACCCGCGACGGCGACACCGGCAGCATGCTGTTCTCCGTCAAGCAGATGGCGGCCCAGCTCACCCACATCATCAGCGACGTCAAGGAAGCCGCGGAGTCGCTGTCCAGCGCGGCGGAAGAAGTGTCCGCCACCGCGCAGAGCCTGTCGCAATCGGCCAGCGAGCAAGCCGCCGCGACCGAGGAAACCACCGCGTCCGTCGAACAGATGAGCGCCTCGATCGCCCAAAACGCCGACAACGCCAGGAGCACCGATGGCATGGCCGGCCAGGCGGCCGACGACGCGGCGGAAGGCGGCAAGGCGGTCAAATCCACCATGGAGGCCATGCAGGCCATCGCCGGCAAGATCGGCATCGTCGACGACATCGCCTACCAGACCAATCTGCTGGCGCTGAACGCCGCCATCGAGGCCGCCCGCGCCGGCGAACACGGCAGGGGCTTCGCGGTGGTCGCCACCGAGGTGCGCAAGCTGGCCGAACGCAGCCAGGTCGCGGCCCAGGAGATCGTCACGCTGACCGACGCCAGCGTCCGCCTGGCCGAACGGGCCGGCACCCTGCTCGACCAGATGGTGCCCAGCATCCGCAAGACCTCCAGCCTGGTGCAGGGCATCGCGCTGGCCTCGGGCGAGCAGAGCACTGGCGTGTCGCAGATCAACGGGGCCATGTCGCAGCTGTCGCAGGCGATCCAGCAGAACGCCAGCGCCTCCGAGGAGCTGGCCGCCACCTCGGAAGAGATGAGCGCCCAGTCCGCCCAGCTGCAGCAGTTGATGGCGTTCTTCCGGCTATCGCAACGGCCGCATCCGCAGGAACGGCGGATCGGCGCGTCCGCGTTGACCGCCTGAGCCGGACAGAATGCCCGCCGTCTGCGAGCCCGTTCTGACAATGCCGTCAGGATATGACCCTACAGTGAGTAGGAATTTTCCGATTTTCGACCAGCCTCTCCCTACGCAAAAACCGGCAAGAGCCGATGGCGAGCAGGCTGAACGGCTGCAACCATCCAAGTGGGTTTTAGTAAACATTCGCATCTGCCTGCGGCAATCGAAACCCCCGTCAGTACCGGCCAGCGGCAGCGACCGCCGGCATCGATGCCCTTACCTCCCTGCGGATACGAAAAACCAATAACGAGGAGACGCCAATGCTCAACAACATGCGAGTTGCGGTCAGGCTAGGCCTGGGATTCGGGGTAGTGCTGTTACTGCTCGTGCTGGTCCTGTCGGTCGGGATCGCCAACATGGCATCGATGAACGACACCACCGCCGAGATCGTGGTCGACCGCTACGGCAAGGTCGCAGACCTGAACGACGCAATGCAGAACAGCATGGATAACGCACGGCTGGTCCGTAACCTGTTGCTGCTGCCGGACAGCGAGCTGCCGAAGACCCGCCAGGCCATCGAGCAGAACCGCAGCGAGAACAAGGTCACCATGGCCAAGCTGGACAAGGTCATCAAGCTGCCGCGCGGCCGCGAGCTGCTGGCGGTGGCCGTGCAACGGCGGGAAGCACTCGCCCCCCTATACGACCAGCTGTACGCGCTGGTCGGCACGGACAAGGCCCAGGCCAACAACTTCCTGATCAAGGAATTCGTCCCGGCCAATGAAGCCTACCGGACCGCGCTGACCGAGCTGACCGACTTCCAGTCCAAGCTGATGCTGCAGGGCAAGACGGATTCGGAAAACAGCTATCACTCCGCCCGCAACGTGATGATCACCATCGGGGTGGTGGCCGCGGTCCTCGCCACGCTGATCGCGCTGCTGATCACCCGCAGCCTGATCCGCCAGCTGGGCGGCGAGCCGGTCTACGCGGCAGAAATCGTGTCGCGCATCGCCCGTGGCGACCTGACCGCCCAGGTGCAGACTCGCAACGGCGACGCGTCCAGCATGCTGCTGGCGATCAAGGAAATGGCCGGCAAGTTGACCCAGATCATT
>CBIHQA010000137.1:0-8319 GCA_966211475.1 uncultured Neisseriales bacterium | reverse complement strand
CCCGCGCTTACCGTGTGCACGAACTTGGCCTGCGCCACCGGGTTGAAGAACACCGCGCCGAAGTCGGTCAATTCCATACGCAGCGTGACCGGGTTGAACTCGGCGCCGACCGGATGCTGCATCCAGGCATTGGCGACCAGAATCCATAGCGCGGACAGGTTGGAACCTAGTGCGACCAGGAAGGTGACGATGAAATGCTTCACCTTGGAAAGCCGGTCCCAGCCGAACAGGAACAGCCCGACCAGGGTCGATTCCAGGAAGAAGGCCATCATGCCTTCCACCGCCAGCGGCACGCCGAAGATGTCGCCCACGTAGTGGGAGTAATAGGCCCAGTTGGTGCCGAACTGGAATTCCAGCGTCAGCCCGGTGGCGACCCCCATCACGAAGTTGATGCTGAACAGCTTGCCCCAGAAGCGGGTCATGTCCTTGTAGATTTCGCGCCCGGTCATCAGGTAGGTGGCTTCGGTGATGACCAGGATCCACGAAAGCCCCAAGGTCAGCGGCACGAAGATGAAGTGATACATGGCGGTCGCGCCAAACTGCAGGCGTGACAGGTTGACGACGTCAAGGTCGGGCATCGGCGGCATCCTTGTGGGAGGCGGAAGGGGAGAACAGTTGCGCATCCACGCGGTCTGGGTCGACGCGCATGGCATGGGTGTGAGTCAGCGGCTGGTCGAACCACAGCCACTTGATGGTCAGCAGCAACAGCAGCTTCAGAGCGACGGCAGCGGCGAGGTCTTGCCCGAGTGAACGGTCTCGCCAGCGAGGCGGGGGACGCATGATCCGGCTTCCTGCCCGTCCCTCCAAGGGACGGAGAATGACAAAGTAGGGTTACTTGCTCCGGCTGGGGGTCAGCTTCAGCTTGTCGGCGAAGTCCAGCAGCTTCTGGATCTTGGCCCCCATGCGCATGAGGTTTTCCAGGGTTTCTGGCGACAGGCGGTGCACCTCGTCGAACCAGACCGAGGTCAGCTCGATCAGCTCGTACATGTCACGCATGCGGGCCAGGGCGGTGCGGTCTGCGTCGTTGTCCGGCGTGGTCATCAGCGCTTCGCGCAGCATCGACAAGGTGGGTTCGACCTCACGTCGGCGCTTTTCCTCGGCCAGGGTGCGGAAGATTTCCCACACGTCCTTGGGGGGCTCGAAGTAGTCACGGCGGTCGCCGGGCAGATGCAAGAGCTTGGCCAGCCGCCAGCTCTGCAGCTCCTTGAGGCTGATGCTGACGTTAGAGCGCGAGATGCCCAGCGTATCCGCGATGTCGTCAGCGTTGAGCGGCCGGTCCGACACGTACAGCAGCGCGTAGATCTGACCGACGGTACGGTTGATGCCCCAGCGGCTGCCCATCTCGCCGAAGTGGAGGACGAAGCGTTCAGAAAGCGGTGTGAGGTTCATTGAGATATATCAGTAATTTCACAAATTTCTGAAATTATAGATTTTACGAACAATCGAATGCAAGCGGCTGCCACGCGCTTCCTTTCACAACCGACGAACTTATCCGGTCTTTGCGGCTCTCCTGTTGAGTCGCTGCCTCGATGTAAACGTTACCGGTTGCGCTGTAGCTCTTACGTAGCCAGGCCGCGCGGCGACACTCCAACCAAGAATCCACAAAGATGGAGAGACGACCGATGTCGCGCGCGGCCGAATCCCTACGGTTCGATCCCATGGCGGGGCTGGATATGCTGGCCGCCCTGCTGGGCAGGGGGCTCCTCGTCCTGGAAGGACAGGGCGCCTTGCTGCATGCGGATGCGCAGGCCATGGCCTTGTTCGGCATGGCGTCGCCGGACGAACTGAAAGCGGGCTGGCCGGCGTTGGTCAACCGGCAGGGACTGGAGCTGGATGGGGGCGCGTTCCCGGCTTCCTTCCTGCTGACGCCACCGGCCGGCGGTGGCCGCAAGCCGTTGCGCGCGGAGTGCTATCCGCTCCCCGGGGCGGTCTGGCAGATCGTGCTGCTGCGGGAAGAGGTCGATTTACCCCAGTGGGATCAGATCCTGATCGGTGCCGCCCATAATGAGATCGTCAATCTACTGGCCGCCTCGGCTGCGCATGATCTCAGCGGCTCACTCAACAATTTACAGTTCGCCCTGGTACTGCTGAAGGGGGCGCTGGCCCGGCAGTCGGAAGTAGGTACCGAAAGTCGGGTCGCCCGGCACCTACAGATGCTCGAGGAAGAGCAGGGGCGCATGCTGACCATCGTGCGTAGCCTGCCGGACCGGCTTGCCCCCCCAGCCTCTGCACAAACCGAGCCGGTAGACCTTGGCAGCCTGCTGCAGGCCATGAACCAGCAACTTCGGCATGAATCGGCAGTCAGGCGGGTGCGTTGTCGCTACGCCTTTCCGCCGGAACCGATCGAGGTGCCCGCCCGTCGGGCGCAACTGATGCTGGCGCTGCAACTGACCATGGCGAGCCTCCTGGAACTCTGTGCCGAGGAGACGGAGATCGAGGTTGGCCTGACACGGCAGGGCGAATGGGCCTTGCTCCGCTTCGAAGCCGCTGCATTGCCGCTGCCTCCGGCCTTGATGCTGTCGGCGGGCCTGGACGCATCGCCAGATCGCCGTGCAATCGCCATGCAGGCAGCGCGGATGATCGTGGCCGCACATGGCGGGCAGTTGGATATCGCCGCCACGGGGGAAGCCGGTACACGCGTAGGGATCGATCTGCCAGCAATCGCCGCATCGTCGGAAACCCCGCCGGCCAACGTTTTGTAATTTCTTCCATTTCGCCCCGCAGGCCACCTGCTTTGTACCGGCTTTCCGCGCGCGGGCAGTGCACGCCGCGCGGCGCTCCATGTGGCTCCCGCCGTCGTTCGCGGCCGATCCCATGCCATTTGGCACAAATGATGCTGAGCCAGAGACGGGTGAGGCGCGGCCTGCCCCATTTTCGACTGCTACTGCCAACCACCGGCGAATGACGGCCCTAGGCGTTGCGCCAGGGCGTCCCGCCGACGACAAGAAGGAATCGACCTATGAACAATCGGGCTACCAATAGCATGGCCGTACGGATTGCCGTCCTGGTGCTGACCGCGTTCCTTGCCGCTTGCGCACCGACCAGAACCTCCCGGGGGACCGGTGAAGTGGTCGACGACGCCACCATCACGGCCAAGGTCAAGACCGAAATCGCACGCGATACCACGCTGGGTGAAGCGTTGGCCATCAATGTGGATACCTACCGGGGCGTGGTGTCGTTGGCCGGTTTCGTGGACAACCGCGAGCAAGCCCGCGAAGCCGTTCGCGTGGCCCGCACCGTGGATGGCGTCAAGCAAGTGAAGGACAACCTCCAGATCAAGCCGCGGTAAGGCTGTGATGATCGTTGACCGGAACAAACGGTAAGTCGTAAGCCCGCGCGGCCCGTGGAGACGCCTCCCGGGCCGCGTTGGTAGGAGAGTACGGTGGAAAACACGCACGCAGGGGCGGTCGGCCGCCTCGCAGACGGTAAGGCATTCCGCGAGGCGCTGGCGGAAACCGCGCTGGTCGCGGGGGTGACGTTGACGCATCCGCAGGCATTGCGGTTCGTCGATATCGGGCTGACCAAGCTGGACCTTGCGTTGTACTACGAGCGCATCGCTGACTGGTTGCTACCTCATCTACGGGGCCGCCCGCTGCGTATCCTGCGCTGTCCGGAATGGGGGGAATGTTTCTTCCAGAGCCGCGCCGGCCAGAACAGTGCGGACGATGAGACGGAGTCCGCCGGGGAAGTCACCGTGCAGACCACCGCCTACCTGGTGGTGGACGAAGTACCCGCGCTGATGGGGTTGGTGCAAATCGGTGCGATCGAATTACATGCCTGGCAAGGCTGCGTGGATCAACTCGACATGCCGGACCGCATGGTGTTCGACCTCGACCCGGATGAGGGATTATCCGCCGCGGCCTTGTTCGACGCGGCCCGCCGGATGCGGCGATTTCTGCAGCAGCTCGGGCTGCAAAGCTTCGTGAAAACCTCGGGGGGCAAGGGTTTGCACCTGCAGGTGCCGCTACAACGCGAGCAGGGCTGGGCGGCCGTCAACGATTTCGCGCAGGCGGTGGCCCAGAAGCTGCAGCACGAAGACCCGGACCGGTTTACCGCCGACCCGCATCGCCGCAGCAGCAAGGGCAAGGTGTTTGTCGACTTTCTGCGCAATGTGAAGGGCGCCACCATGGTGTCCGCTTATTCAGTGCGGGCGCTGCCCGGTGCGCCGATCTCGATGCCGCTGTGCTGGGAGGCGCTGGAGGAGGACGTCAACCCGGCGCAATTCACCGTGCAGACAGTCTTCCACCATCTTCACAATCTGGGCCACGACCCGTGGCAACACTACGCGATGACCCGCCAGCACCTGACGCCGGAGATGCGGCAGGCTGTGGGCCTGAGCGAATAGGGCACCCGAACTAGCCACACTCACGGGTGTAGCTCCCTCACAGATGGGTGCTGTCGTCTGGTGCCTGCTGCCGCTTGCCGCGCTCCCATTCGATCACGCTGATCGCGCCATCGTCTTCCATATAGGCGTTACGGACTTGGCTGAGGTCCTGAATGCCTTTTTCGCGCACCCGGGCAGCCAGTTCGTCCAGGCTGATCAGCTCGCGTCGCAGATTGCGATAGATGACGCGGCCATCCCGGATCAGCGGTAGCGGGCGTGGCCGCAGCAGCCAGCGGATCGAGGGGTAGCGGAAGCTGAGGTGATCCAGCAGCCAGTTCCAGAAGGCGATGGTCGCCATCAGGATCACCCCATCGGTGATCGTCTGATAGCTGCCCGCCATGGCGTTTTGGGCAGCGTCTGCGATCAGTACCAGGAACAGCACGTCGGCAATGCCAACCGCACCGACGTCCCGATGCAGGATGAAGCGGAATAACAGATAAAGAAACCAATAGACCACACTACCGCGTAGTACGGTTTCCGCTATTGGCTGGCTCAATCCAAAGATGGTATCCCAATCCATTCCGTTTTTACCGTCCTGGGTAATTCTGGCCCTGGATCGCTGCAGACCTTAGACCGTTGTTGACCTGGACAGGTGAGCAAAGCGCGTGCCCGGCGATGCTTTAAAAGCGAATTTCCGGTAAGTGGCAGGTCCGACGCTGTAACTTGTACAGCGTTTTGTAGAAACTACTGCGCCGCAATTACCCGGAAACCCCTTGCAAGCTCTCCCAAAATGGAAATGCCTGTCTTTCGGACAGCCCGTTTGACCCGGCACGCCATCTCGGCATGGTTGTTGCCTCGTTATTCGCAATGTCCACATCGGGCAGAGGGCTCGTCCGGACCCATGCCCGCCGGAGCGCACACGCCGAGGCGGGCCGGGACGCAAACAATGCGTCCGGGCAGCATCAGGAGACGCACATCCCCAGCCTCGCCAGGCAACCGGCAATCCGCCACCTGAAGGAGGTGGAAACGCCGGAAGCACCGGACGCAGGGCAGCGCGGTCAGTCCAACCCGTGACCTTTGTTCCGCACCGGAGCGGGCGGGGCACGAACCAGGAGATGAATGATGAATGTCGTGGTTCAAGATCGAAGTGTGGTAACGAGCACGCCGCGGTTCGCGGCCATCCGTTGGGGGGCCATCCTAGGCGGTGTGGTGGTCGGGTTGTCCACGCAGTTGGTGCTGGCGCTGCTGGGCGTGGCGGCCGGCCTGTCTGCGGTGGACGTGACCGAGCGTGACATCGGCGTCGGCAACGTTAGCAATGCGCCCATGTGGGCCGGCATCTGGCAGGGTGTATCGATGCTGATCGCCGCCTTTGTCGGCGGCTATGTGGCTGCCCGCATGTCCGGCCTGCGTCGCCGCTCTGACGGGATGCTGCATGGATTCGTGTCGTGGGGGGCCACCACGCTGCTGTTCGCGGTGCTGTCGGCGACCGCGGTCGGGTCGCTGTTCGGTGGGGTGTTCAACACCATTACCATGGCCACCACGCAGCACACGGCCGGTGCAAGTACCGGCATCTCGCAACCGGCCCTGCAAAGCCTGCTGAAGGGAACGGACAACCCCACCGGGCAAGGCACGGTCACCGCCAATACCCTGCGCAACCTGCAACAACGCATCCAGGCGGGCGACCGGGACGGCGCGGTTCGCTACATGGTGGACGACATGGGCTTCAGCCAGGATCGGGCCTCGACCATCGTCGACCAGGCGTTGATCCTGTCCGGCTCGGGCGACCAGGCCTCGCCGCAGGGCCGGGCTGACGCGCAGCGCACCGTCGCCACCGCCCAGATGGCAAGCTGGGGGCTGTTCAGCGCGGTGATCCTGTCGCTGCTGATCGGCGTGGGGGGCGGCTACGCGGGTTCCGTGGGGGCCGAACGACCTGTTCGCACCGAAGTGTAAGTTCAAGCTGTACGCACAACCCGGACGCTCCCTGGCATATCCGCCAGGGAGCGTTTGGTTTTCGGGATGCGAAAACAGCAATTCCCTTTCTGCCTCATTCCGGGCCGTGCGGTTATTCGCGATGCAAATCTTGCAAGACCATTGGAATTCTTGCAGCAGAGTCACCTCGAGCAGGGAGTCATTTCTCCGCCATCGCCCTACGCTTCACCGTACCTGTATACCCCATCCCAGATGTCGGGTCTGGCATACCGATTGCTAAAAGCATGGGCAGGGAAATACGCGAAACCGTATTCCTGCAGGCGAATATACCGGAGGCCGATGTTTTGCTTCCCGGCTGATATTGCCTTATCCGGAATCACGCTGCATTTCGGAAAATGCATTTGCTATTTCGCCTTGCTGGATCGGCTGTTCGTGTTCCCCATTTTCGTTTCGGCCTGCCCATGGTGTGGCGTCGTGCCGAACCCAAGCTCAATGCACAGGAGATGAATCATGGCGAATCAACCCACCCCCGGCTATGGCACTAGCAAGCCGAGCGCTTACGGGCCGCAGATCCATCAGCAGGGCGGCGCGAAGATTGTTGGCGATCCGACCGATCCGGATAACCGCGACGGTCCGGGGCCCGAAGTCATGGGCGCCGACACGTTGATCGGCGATGACGTGATCAACCCGCAGGGCGACAAGCTGGGCGACATCAAGGAAATCATGCTCGACGTCGAACACGGCCGCATTGCCTATGCGGTGCTGTCGGTCGGCGGCTTCCTCGGCCTGGGCGACAAACTGTTCGCCGTGCCGTGGTCCGCGCTGAAGCTGGATACCGACCGGAGCTGCTTTGTCCTGAACGTGGACAAGGAGCGCCTGGAAAACGCGCCCGGCTTCGACAAGGACCATTGGCCGAGCATGGCCGATGAGCAGTGGGCGACGCAGATCCACACCTACTACGGCTCGCGTCCGTACTGGCAGTAAATAGCGGCTGTAGACGGCACCGGGCCGGATGATCCGTCCGACCCGGTTTTCATCGCCCCTGAAGGAGCACTGCCCGCAACCGAACCATCACCACCCGACTTGAAGAGGTTTCATGATGACCGCAACCCTCCAGCCTCCACAGCATCAATCGCAGCAACCCGGCATCGAATCGAAGATGACGCCCCGGCCGCAATCCAGCATGTCGCACTACCGCGGGGCCGGAAAACTCGACCAGCAGGTGGCGCTGATCACTGGCGGTGACAGCGGCATCGGCCGCGCGGTGGCGGTGGGGTTCGCGAAGGAAGGGGCGAATGTCGCCATCGTCTACCTCTGCGAGCACGGGGATGCCGAAGAAACCTCCCGGCTGGTCGAGGAAGCCGGCGGCCGCTGTCTGCTACTGCCCGGCGACATCGGCGACGAAGCGTTCTGCCGTCAGGCGGTGGACAAGACGGTCGCCCACTACGGGCAGCTCGATATCCTGGTGAACAACGCGGGCGAGCAACACCCCGAGAAGAACATCGAGGACATCGACACCGAGCAGCTGGAAAAGACCTTCCGCACCAACCTGTTTTCGATCTTCCATCTGATCAAGGCGGCGCTGCCACACCTGGAGGGGCAGGGCCGCATCATCAATACCGCCTCGGTCACCGCCTACCGTGGCAGCCCGGAACTCCTCGATTACTCGGCGACCAAAGGGGCAATCATCGCGCTGACGCGGTCGCTGTCGAAATCGCTGGTCAAGCGCGGCGTGCGGGTGAATGCCGTTGCGCCCGGGCCGATCTGGACGCCGCTGATCGCCTCTACCTTCCAGGAGGATCACGTCAGCAAGTTCGGCAGCGAGACGCCGATGGGCCGGGCAGGGCAGCCGGACGAAGTAGCGCCCAGCTTCATCTTCCTGGCGTCGGATGATTCGTCCTACATGACCGGGCAGGTACTGCATCCGAACGGTGGGGAAATCATCAACGGCTGAGGCGCGGGCACTGGCGCGTCATCCACTGGTGACGGGCGCCAAGCCAAGCTTGGCTGGTTTTGCGAATGGAGAAAGGGTGGCGCCTCTCCTGATTTCCCCCTCACCCCCCGCC
>CBIHQA010000136.1:0-8347 GCA_966211475.1 uncultured Neisseriales bacterium | reverse complement strand
AGGAACAGCGGCAGCGACACCCGGGACTTGAAGCGACCTTCCCCGGTGGGATTGACCACGCGGTGGGAGGTCGACGGGTAATAGCCACCCGAAGCCTCCTGCAGCATGTCGCCGGTGTTGATGACGAGGGTCCCGAAATCGCAGGGAACGTCGTACCAGTTGCCTTCCGCATCCTTGACCTGCAGGCCGGGTTCATTGGCAGCCGGCAGCACCGTCAACAGATTGATGTCTTCGTGGGCTGCGGCCCGCAGCGCGCCGGCAGGCTCGTTGCCGGTCAGCGGCGGATAGCGCAGCACACGCAGCAGGGTTTTGCGGCTGTCGTGGATCATGTCGGCGAGCGGCATGGAGAAACGCACCTTCACATCAGCCGGTGTGTTGGCCTCCACCCAGGACAGCAGCTCGGCTGCGAGCTGGTTGGCGAGGTCGTAGTAGCGACGGGCGGCGTCCGAGACCTCTTGGGGAAAACGGCCCCAGGGATAGATGTGGTAGTACTCCTTGATGTCCTTGACGGTGTAGCCTTTGGCGGTCTCGGAAATCTCGGTGGAGAAGTAACCATCCTGGTTCTGGCGATCGAAGGCGTAGCGATGCTTGGCTTCCGTATTGAAGAAGTCCAGCCATTCGCGGTAGATGCCTTCCACCAATGTTTGCGGGATGGGGTGGTTCTTGAGCACGCCGAAGCCGGTTTCGCGCAGCGATTCGGTAAATCGCGCGGCGGCGTCCGGCGCCTGGTAGTCGACGACTTGCACGTTCATGATGCGCTCCTGGGCTGCGCGGCGATTTGGTGTCGCCGGGAATCGCGGAATTGTAGCAGCGATTGTTTACCGTTTGGTCAAACCCGATCCGGACCGACTGTACCGGTTACCCCGATCGGGTTTGTCCTTGGCCGACGGTTGGCCATCCCTCTAGCATTCAGCCAACTGACCAAGGAGGCAATATGCAATTGTCCGAGCTCTACCACTATCCGCTGAAGTCGTGTGCGCCACGGGCGTTGAAGGATGCCGAGGTCGGCCCGATGGGGCTGCCGCACGACCGCCACTGGATGCTGGCCCGCCCGGACGGCGAATTCATCACGGCCCGGGATTGGCCCCGTCTGGTACTGATTAACTTGACCCCGACGGCGACCGGCTTCGAAGCAGCAGCGCCGGGCATGCCGCCGCTGGTGGTCGACAACCGGGAACTGGGGGTCTCCCAGCCGACCGAAGTGTGGAGCGATGCGTTCCCGGCCTGGCGGGGTAACGCGCAAGCGGACCGATGGTTCAGCGAGTTTCTGGGGACGGAGTGCGTGTTGCTGTACATCGGGCAGGAGACGGCGCGCCATCAGCCCAAGTTCGGGGTGCCGCTGTCGTTCGCCGACGGCTATCCGCTGCTGCTGATCGGCGACGGCGCTCTGGCGGACCTGAACGAACGGTTGGCGCATCCGGTCAGTATGCGCCGCTTCCGGCCAAACCTGGTGGTGTCCGACGTGCCGCCGTTTGAAGAAGACTACTGGAAGACGGTGCGCATCGGCGAGGCCGAGTTTGACGTGGTGAAGCCCTGCGCACGCTGCATCTTTACGACGGTCGACCCGGAAACCGGCGAGAAGCATCCGGATGGCGAGCCGCTGGCCACCCTGGCCGGTTACCGCAACCAGCCTGACTGGGGCGTGACCTTCGGACAGAACCTGATCGTGACCAAGCCAGGCCGTATTCGCGTGGGCGACGAGGTGGAAGTGTTGGAGTGGACCTTCTGAGTCTGGGGGAAACCCGGCCCCTAGCTCCGCGCAAGGCACCTGTCCATCCGGCGGAGCGGTATCTTCAGACGCCGACCCATGAGACGGTATGCTGCGGTGCTACAATTTGCCCGCCCCTGCCCCGCCCGCGCTTGTGGAGACGTTGATGCGTCGTACCGCTGAAGCTGCCGTTGCCGTGACCGATATTGCCGCCCCGACGCTGGACAGCCTGCGCCGGCTCTTCTTCGACCAGTTGGCAGCCCGTTTTCCCGGTGCCATCGTGGTGGACCGGGAGGCACGTATCCAGTGGATCAATGACGGCTATCTCGAGCTGTTGGGCCTGCCCTCGGCGAACGTGGTACTCGGCCGGCCGGTGGAGCAGGTGATCCCGCACAGCCGGCTGCGGGAGGTGATCCAGCACGGCGAACCGATCCTGCTGGATTTCATGTTGCAGGGCGAGCAGACCTTCGTGGTGACGCGTCTGCCGGTGCTCGACGAAGCCGGCGGCATCACCGGGGCCATCGGTTTGCTGCTGTACCCGGAATGGCAGCCGCTGAAGCCGATGGTCGCGCAGTTCCTGCGCCTGCAGGCGGAGCTGGATGAAGCACGGCGTGCGCTGGGGGATGCCCGGCGCGCCCGTTACGGCTTTGACGACCTGGTGGGCGACTCTCCGCCGATGCGCCGCCTGAAGCACTTGGCTACGCGGGCCGCGAGCCAGGACACCACCGTGCTGCTGCTGGGCGAAACTGGCACCGGCAAGGAACTGCTGGCCCACGCCATCCACCGGGCTTCCGCTCGGGCAGACAAACCCTTTGTCGGCCTGAACGTGGCCGCCCTGCCGGAAAGCCTGCTGGAAGCCGAGCTGTTCGGTGCAGCGCCGGGTGCCTACACCGGAGCAGACCGCCGCGGCCGTGAGGGCAAGTTCCAGCTCGCCGACGGCGGCACGCTGTTCCTCGACGAGATCGGCGATCTGTCTGCGCCTCTGCAGGCCAAGCTGCTGCGGGTGTTGCAGGAACAGGAAATCGAACCACTGGGCGGCAATCGCCTGGTCAAGCTGGATGTACGCGTCATCGCGGCCACCAGCCGCGACTTGTCTGCCATGGTGGCGGATGGCAGCTTCCGCGCCGACCTCTATTACCGGCTGGCGGTGCTGCCAGTCACCCTGCCTCCGCTACGAGATCGCCTGGAGGATCTGCCGCTGGTGGCGGATGCCTTGCTGGCGCGTATCGCGGCGCGGACCGGGCATCCCAAGCGGCGGCTGGCGCCAGCGTCGCTGGCTGTGCTGTCCCGGCATGCCTGGCCTGGCAACATCCGGGAGCTCCAGAACGTGATGGAGCAGGCTTGCCTGCTGTCGGACACGCCGGTGCTGGATGCCACGCTGTTTTCCGAATTGCTGTCCTTGCCGGGTGCCGCGCCGCAACCCATCAACGGCAACCTTGCCGAAATAGTTGCGGCAGCGGAGCGCCATGCGATCGAACAAGCTTTGGCCACCTGCGGCGGCAACCGGCAAGCTGCGGCCAAGCGATTGGGGATTGGGCGGGCGACGCTGTACGAGAAACTGGCCAAGCTGGGGATCAGCCCGGCCTGAGGGCGGGGAAACGGTCAGACGTCTTCCACCACGCGCGGTACCCGGGCTGTCACGGCAGAAAGTAGCTCGTAGCCGATGGTTCCAGCGGCGGCGGCAACTTCATCCACGGGCAATTGCTGCCCCCAGAGCTCGACCGGGCTGCCGACGTCACAATCCGGCAAGCCGGTCAGATCCACCGACAACATGTCCATCGAGACCCGACCCAGCAAGCGCGTGCGGTGGCCGTTGACGATGACCGGCGTACCGGTCGGCGCGACGCGGGGATAGCCGTCGGCATAGCCGCAGGCCACCGTGCCGACGCGCATCGCACGTTCCGCTACGAAGCTGGCACCGTAACCGACGGCAGCACCGGATTCCAGCGTCTGTACGCCGATGATGGCACTTTCCAGGGTCATGGCGGCCTGCAAACCGAATGAGGCGGCTGACCGGTTCCCGCAGGGGCTGGCGCCGTACAGCATGATGCCGGGGCGCACCCAGTCGCCATGCGTGTCCGGATGCAGCAAGGTCGCGGCCGAGTTGGCGAGGCTGATCGGTAGGCCAAGGCCTTCCGTCTCGATCAGGAACTGGCTGTGCTGCATCGCGACGCCATCAGCTTCGTCCGCGGTGGCGAAGTGGGACATCAGCGTCAGGCTGCCGACCTGGGGCAGCTGCATCAGCCGGGCCACTGCCTGGCGTAGCGTGCCGGGTGCGAACCCCAGCCGGTTCATGCCGGTATTCATCTTTACCCATACGTCCAGCCGGACAGGCAACCAGGCGGCAGCAAGCCATTCGATCTGCCGTGGCTCGTGCACAACGATGGCCAGACGATGCTCTGCCGCTAGCGCCAGCTCGGCTGGCTCGAACACGCCTTCCATCAGCAGGATCGGTCGGTTTTCGCCTGCTTCGCGCAAGGCGACCGCGTAGTCCGGCTCAATCACACCTAGCGCATCGGCGCCGGACAGCGCCTGGGCGGCGGTAAGCACACCGTGGCCATAGCCATCCGCCTTGATAGCGACCATCACGCGGGCGGCCGGGGCGGCTTGCCGGGCGACATGCAGATTGTGGCGGAAGGCGTCGGTATGGATGCGGGCGCGGATCGGTCGGGTCATGGAAGTGTGATCGTGATCGGGCAGAGAAAACCCGGCGCCATCGGGTTGGTGGCGGGCAAGCACCGGAAACCCGGGCGCAAACCGGGACAAGGAAAGCGCTGTGTTATTATAGCCGGATGTTCAACGCGCCCCCGGCTGTCCGCCTGGGCGATCTTGCGCATGGATCATCTCCAGCTACTGGTCGACTTCTTCCTGCAAGCAGGCACCCACCCCTACACCGCCTACGTGGCGGTGTTCATGGTGTTGATGGTGTGCGGCTTCGGTGTTCCCATTCCCGAGGACATCACCCTGGTTGCCGGCGGCATCATCGCCGGGCTGGGGCTGGCGCACGTACACACCATGTTCGCGGTGGGTCTGGCCGGTGTGCTGTTCGGCGACGCGACCATGTTCGTGATGGGCCGCCTGTTCGGCCACCGCGTGATGCGATTGCGGTGGGTGGCTTGTGTGCTGACACCGGAGCGCTACGCGGCGGTGCAGGACAAGTTTCATCAGTACGGCAACCGGGTGCTGTTCGTCGCCCGCTTCCTGCCGGGCCTGCGTTCCCCGATCTTCCTGACGGCCGGTATGACCCGGCGTATCCCGTTCTGGCGCTTCCTGATTCTGGATGGCTTTGCGGCCCTGATCAGCGCGCCGGTATGGGTCTATCTTGGCTACTACGGCGCCTATAACCGCGACTGGCTGATCAAGTGGATCCATCGCGGGCAAAGCGGCCTGCTGATCGTGTTGTGCAGCGTGCTGATCGGGCTGGGCGTGTTGTGGTGGATGGGCCGCCGCAAGCGCCAGCAGGAAGGTCAGCAGATGAGTGGGGAGAAGGTGGAGAAGTTGCTGTAACGGCAAGCGTGACGCGCGACCGTTTGGGGCGACCGTTCGTCGGTATTGACTTGGACTGCGTCCGGTCAAGAGCTATGACGAAGGAAAGTCTCCTCTCCTCTTCCCCCTCTTCCCGCCAATGGCGGGACTTTTTTTGGCCACCCATCCTGGGCGGCCTTCTTTGCAAGCTTCCGGCCCTGTTCAGGCGCCGTTTTCCTCCTCCAGCATCGGGGCGTCGTCGTCGGCATCCAGCTGTACCCGCTCGATGGCCGCGAAGCGCTTGGAGATCTTCTGGCTGGTGACCTGCACCTGCTGGGAGTCCTCGTAGGCCTGGCGGATGTGGTCGGCGAGTTTCTTCATGCGCGTGTCGAAGCGACCGAACTCTTCCGCCAGCTTCACCAGCTCGACCTGCATTACGTGCAGTTGTTCGCGCATCTGCGCATCCCGCAGCACGGCGCGGGCGGTGTTGAGCACCGCCATCAAGGTGGTGGGCGAGACGATCCAGACGCGCCGCTCCTGGGCGTACTGCACCAGCTCGGCATGGTAGGCGTGGATTTCCGCAAACACGGCTTCGGCCGGCACGAACATTACCGCGCCGTCGGCGGTTTCGCCCGGCAGGATGTACTTGTCGGCGATGGCGTTGATGTGGCCCCGCACGTCGCGCACGAACTGCATCCGCGCGGCCTTGCGCTCGCCCTCCTCCGGCGCATCGAACATGCGGCGGTAGTTTTCCAGCGGGAACTTGGCATCCACCGCCACCCGGCCGGTCGGCGGCGGCAGGGTCAGCACACAGTCGGCACGCACACCGGACGACAGGGTGACCTGCATCTCGAAGGTGGATTCCGGTAGCAGGTTGCGGATCAGGTGTTCCAGCTGCACTTCGCCGAAGGCGCCGCGCGAGCGCTTGTCGCCCAGCAGCTCCTGCAGGCTGATCACATTGCCGGACAGGCTTTCTATCTTCTTCTGCGCCTCGTCGATGGTGGCGAGGCGAGCCATCACGTTGACGAAGGTTTCGTTGGTCTTCTTGAAGCCCTCTTCCAGCCGCTCGTGCACCTTACCGGAGATGGCGTCGAGCTGCTCCCGTACGGTGAGGTTGAGCTTCTCGATGGTGCCAGCCAGCAGCTCGGTGGCGTGGCGCATGGTGGCCTGAATGGTTTCCTGCCCCAGCTTGCCCTGCTCGGCGAGTTGGGTGGCGAGCTTGCCGAGCAGTTCTTCCCGCAAGGCGTCCTGTCGCTGCTGGGTCTTGAGCGACAGCTCGGCCAGCTCGCGTTGCAGGGATTCGCGGTTTTCCGCCAGTTGGGCCTGTTGGCGGTCACGCAGGCCGTCCATCGCGGCGCGGGTGTCGCGCAGTTCGCGGCCGACCGCTTCGCGCAGGGCCTCGCTGCCGGCGGCCAGCGATTGGCGCAGGCGTTCGCCGGCTTCGGACTGGGCGCGGGTCTGCCGCTCGCTGGCGGCGGCCAGCGCGTCCGCCGTGCGGTCACCGAGCTGGGTCAGGCCTTGGTGGAGGTCGCGCAGCATGTCGCGATGACGCTGCTCCAGCTGCTCGGAGGTGATGGCATTGGCCTGGGCCAACATCAGGCTGCGCAGTTCGCGCCAGACCAGAGCGACGCCAATCAGCGCCAGGGCAGCCAAGGCTGCGATCAACCATTGCATGCAGATTCTCCGGGGATTCCAGTTGGGATTGTACCGGGCATGAAGCACAAACGGCGCCCGGAGGCGCCGTTGGCGGGCATCTTGATGGAAGACGCTACATCTTCACCGCTTCCACCTGGATGGTGATGTCGACATCGTCCCCCACCACCGAGCTGAAAGCATTCAGTCCGAAATCGGAGCGCTTGATGCGGGTGCTCAGCTCCGCGCCGCAGACTTCGCGCTTGAGCATCGGATGTTCGGCGCAGCGCAGTTGCTGCACGGAGACGGTGACCGGCTTGCTGACACCATGCAGTGTCAACGATCCGTCGGCGGACACCAGTTTGTCGCCATCGAAGCGCAATTGGTCGGCGACAAAGGAAATGGTCGGGAAACGGCTTGCATCGAAGAAGCGCTCGCCGCGTAACACATTGTCGCGCTGTGGCAGGCCGGTGCTCACCGAGGTAGCGTCGATCGAGACCTCGATGCGGCCGGTGTGGGCGGCGCGATCCAGTGTGATCTGGCCTTCGGTCTTGTCGAAGCGACCGCGGGCGATGGAGTAGCCCAGGTGGCTGACGGCAAAATTGGGGTAGCTGTGCTGCGGGTCGATCTGGAACACATCGGGCGCGGCTTGCAGCGCGGACGCGGCAAGCAACAGGGACAGTGGAAACAGCATGGCGGTACGCTTCATGTCGATTCTCCTGTTCGGTGGCGCCTGCAACCCAGCGACACCTGATTACGAGCCAGTATGGCTCACCATACTTGCCGTTGCGCAGCTCGAAAAAACAAAACGGCACCCACCGGATGCCGTTTTGGAGAGCGCTTTGCAACCGCGTCCTTACTGCTTCAGTGCTTCGACCTGGACGGAGATCTTCACATCGTCGCCCACGGCCGGCAGCAGGGTGGTCATGCCGAAGTCGGATCGCTTGATGCTGGTGCTCACTTCGGCACCGCAAGCTTCCTTCTTCAGCATCGGGTGCGGGGCACAACGGAAGCCGCTGATCGCCAGTTGCACCGGCTTGGTCACGCCGCGCAGGGTCAGTTGACCATCCGCGCCCACCAGTTTGTCGCCGTCGAACTTCAGCTTGTCGGACTTGAAGGTGATGGTCGGGAACTGGGCCACGTCGAAGAAATCCGGGCTCTTCAGATGGGTGTCACGCTTGTCGTAGCCGGTGTCGAGCGACTTGGCGTCGATGTTGACTTCCAGGCTGCCGGCCTTAGCAGCGCGGTCCAGCTCGACCTTGCCGGTGGTCGCATCGAAGCGACCGCGGGCGACCGAAAATCCCAAGTGGCTGACTTCGAAGAACGGGTAGGTGTGGCTCGGATCGAAGTTGTAGGTGTCGGCGGCGGAAGCGGCGGCACCCACACCAGCCAGCAACAGGGCGAACAGCGAGGACTTGCGCATCAATAAACTCCTGAACCAGAAAGAGGAACGAACCAAAACGTCACTGCGAATCAGGGATTGACCAGCAGCTTGAAACGAACTTGCACCGGATCGGCCACCGAGCCGGTATCGGCCCAGTC
>CBIHQA010000135.1:0-8354 GCA_966211475.1 uncultured Neisseriales bacterium | reverse complement strand
GCGCCTCGCCCTCGCCAAACAGGTTGGACACGCAACGTCCGCACAGCGCCGGATGCTCAATATGGGCACCGACATCGGCACGGTGGTGCCAGCAGCGCTCGCACTTCGCGTGTTCGGTCGGCTCAGCGGCCACCTGGACTTCGCCAGCACCCTGGACGACCTTCGCCGACGAGGTGATGAACACGAACTTCAGATCGTCGCCCAGCGACGCCAGCGCGTCGTACAGTTCACCATCCGCGGTGATGGTGAGTTCGGCTTGCAGCGCGGCGCCAATCTTGCCAGCGGTGCGCAGGTCTTCCAGCACCTTGGTCACCGTCGGGCGCAGCGCACGCACCTGGCTCCAGCGGGTGGCCAGGGCGGCAGCATCCGCCACTGCCGGGAATTCATGGTGGGTGTGTTCGAAGATCGACACCTGGTTGCCCAGGGTTTCCCACACTTCTTCGGCGGTGAACGTCAGCACCGGTGCCAGCAGTTTCACCAGGCTTTGCGTCATGTGCCACAGCACAGTCTGTGCGGAGCGGCGGGCACGGCTGCCGGGCGCGGTGGTGTACAGGCGATCCTTCAGCACGTCCAGGTAGAACGCGCCCAGGTCTTCCGAGCACCAGGTGGTGAGCGCGGTCATCACTTGGTGGAAGCTGTAGCGGTCGTAGAAGGGCAGCACCACGTCGTTCTGCAGGCGGGCCGCCTCGGCCAGCATGTAGCGATCCAGTTCGAACAGCTCGGCCACCGGCAACGCATCCTTCGACGCATCGAAGTCCGCCAGGTTCGACAGCAGGAAGCGCAGCGTGTTGCGCAGCCGGCGGTAGGCCTCGGTCACCCGCTTGAGGATTTCGTCGGAGATCGACAGCTCGCCCGAATAGTCGGTGCTGGCGACCCACAACCGCAGCACGTCGGCACCCAGCTGGTCGATCACCTTCTGCGGCACGATCACGTTGCCGAGCGACTTCGACATCTTGCGGCCCTGGCCGTCGACCACGAAGCCGTGGGTCAGCAGCTGCTTGTAGGGCGCCGCGCCAAAGGTGGCGCAACCGGTCAGCATGGAGGACATGAACCAGCCGCGATGCTGGTCCGAGCCTTCCAGGTACAGATCGGCAGGGTGGGCCAGCTCCGGGCGGGTCTTCAGCACTGCGAAGTGGGTGGAGCCGGAGTCGAACCATACGTCCAGCGTGTCCGGCAGCTTGGCGTAGATTTCCGCCTCGTCACCCAGCAGGTCCTTCGGATCCAGTTTCCACCAGGCTTCGATGCCTTCCTGTTCGATGCGCTGCGCGACCTGCTCCAGCAGGTCCGCCGAGCGCGGATGCAGCACGCCGGTTTCCTTGTGCGCGAAGAAGGTCATCGGCACACCCCAGAAGCGCTGGCGCGACACGCACCAGTCCGGGCGGTTCTTCTGCATGGCTTCCAGCCGGGCACGACCCCAGGCTGGGAAGAATTCGGTGGCATCCACCGCAGCCAGCGCGCGGTCGCGTAGCGTCTTGCCGTCCGCCACCGGCTTGTCCATGGCGATGAACCACTGCGCGGTGGCGCGGAAGATGATCGGCGTCTTGTGGCGCCAGCAATGCGGGTAGCTGTGGCGCAGCTTGGCATTGGCGAGCAGCGCGCCTACTTCCTGCAGCTTGGCGATGATCACCGGGTTGGCATCCCACACCAGCATGCCGCCCACCAGCGGCGTGTCCGCCAGGAACTTGCCGTCGCCGCCGACCGGATTCTCGACCGGCAGGTGGTAGCGGGTGCCGACCAGGAAGTCTTCCTGACCATGCGCCGGCGCGGTATGCACCAAGCCGGTACCGGCGTCGGTGGTGACATGCTCGCCCAGGATGATGGTCGAAACGCGATCGTAGAAGGGGTGTTGCAGGCGGATGTGCTCCAGCTTGGAGCCATGCGCCTGACCGATCACTTCCACCGATTCGAAACCGTAGCGGCGGATCGCCTCTTCGGCCAGTTCCTTCACCAGGATCAGCAGGCCGGCGGGCGTTTCGATCAGGTCGTAGGTGAGTTCCGGATGCACGCTGACCGCCTGGTTGGCGGGCAGGGTCCAGGGGGTGGTGGTCCAGATCACCGCGTAAGCGGCTTCGTCACCCAGTTCCACGCCGAAAGCGGCGGCCAGCTTGGCACGGTCCTCGTCCAGCACGCGGAAGGCCACGTCGATGGCGGGCGAGGTACGGTCTTCGTATTCCACTTCGGCATCGGCCAGCGAAGAGCCGCAGTCGATGCACCAGTGCACCGGCTTCGCGCCGGCAACCAGATAGCCGTTCTGGTAGACCTTGCCGAGCGTCCGGACGATCTCGGCCTCGGTGCGGTACTCCATCGTCTTGTACGGGTGATCCCAGTCGCCCATCACGCCGAGGCGCACGAAGTCGGCCTTCTGCCGCTCGATCTGCGATTCGGCATAGGCGCGGCACAGTTCGCGGAACTGGGCCGGCGGCAGGTGCTTGCCGTGGCTCTGCTCCACCTTGTGCTCGATCGGCAGGCCGTGGCAGTCCCAGCCCGGCACATAGGGGGCATCGAAGCCCGCCAGCGTCTTGGATTTGACGATGACGTCCTTCAGGATCTTGTTGACCGCATGGCCGATGTGGATGTCGCCGTTCGCATACGGCGGGCCGTCATGCAGGATGAACTTGGGTCGGCCGGCACTGGCTTTGCGCACGCGCTGGTAGCGGTCCTGCGCGATCCACTTCGCCAGCATCCCGGGTTCGCGCTTGGCGAGGTCGCCGCGCATGGGGAAGGGCGTGTCGAGCAGGTTGAGCGTGGTCTTGTAGTCAGTCATCGTCAGTCGAGGCCTTGCCTAGGATTTTGGTGCGGATGTATTGCATCCAGCCGGCACGGACAGCGGGTCCGGGCCGACTAGGAATTCGGGATGGGCGACGTAGAAGGCTCGCGCCTCTGCCACGTCGCGGTTGATCTGCGTGGTCAGCTCGTCCAGTGTCGCAAACTTCGCTTCGTCACGCAGCTTGTGGTGGAAATTCACCCGCAAGTGCCGGCCGTACAGGTCGCCCTGGAAGTCGAACACGAACACTTCCAGCGTCGCGCGGCCGTCGTCAGTCACCGTCGGGCGCCGGCCCAGGCTGGCTGCGCCGGCCAGCGGCTTCTCGGCGATGCCGTCCACCGTCACAGCGAAGATGCCCCACACCGGCGGACGGTTGTGCTTGAGCTGGATATTGGCGGTGGGGAAACCGATGGTCCGGCCCAGCTTGTTACCGTGGATCACCCGGCCGCTGATGCTGTAGGTCCGGCCGAGCAGGGCGGCGGCGGCTTCCATGTTGCCGCTGGCAAGCGCATCGCGCACCGCGGTGCGGGAGGCCCGGGCGCCGGCGCCCTCGAGCGTGTGCATTTCCGCCAGTTCGAAACCCGCACGCGGCACCGCCGCCTGCAAGGTCGCAAAGTCGCCCTTGCGGCCGGCGCCGAAACAGAAATCGTCCCCGATCAGCAGGAACCGCGCGCGCAGCCGTTCGATCAGGATCTCGTCGATGAACGCATCCGGCGTCAACGATGCGAACTGCCGGTTGAAGGGCAGCACCACGACCTGGTCGATGCCCTGGTTTTCCATCGCTTCTAGCTTTTCCCGCAGGCTGGTCAGCCGGGTCGGCGCGCTCTGCGGGGCGAAGAACTCGCGCGGATGCGGCTCGAAGGTCAACACGGTCGTCGGCAGGCCGCGTGCGGCGGCTTCCGCCTTCAGACGGGCAAGCATGGCCTGGTGGCCGCAATGGACGCCATCGAAATTGCCGATGGTCAGCGCACAGGGGGCCGGCAGGCGAGCGGTCAGGCCGCGGTAGACACGCATAAGGGATTCAAAAGACAGCGGTTTTGGCGAAAACAGTCATTTTAGCGGTGCAGGCCGGCACCGGTCCATCGGTAAGATGCGGGCGCGGCGCTGTCGCGCAAGTGGGGGGCTGGCTGTGCGCTTGCCGCGGGGACGATGTGACGGGGAGGCGGATTAGGCGGTACGGCCCGGCAGTGCGACACACACCTGGTTCCGCCCATGTCGCTTGGCATGGTACAGCGCGTCGTCCACCGCCTGAACCATGGCTTCCGGCGTGGCGAGGCTGGGGTTCAGGGCGGAGACACCCACGCTGGCGGTGATGGTCAGGGTCAGGCCGTTGTAGAGAATGGGCTCGTGCTCGATGCCTTCCCGTACCCGTTCCGCCAGGGTCTGTGCGCCGGGCAGGTCAGTATCCGGCAGAATCAGCGCGAATTCCTCGCCGCCGTAGCGGCCGAACACATCCATATTGCGGGCGACGCCCTTCACCCGCTGGGCAACCGCGCGCAGCACTTCATCCCCGGCCGGATGGCCATAGGTATCGTTGATGCGCTTGAAGTGATCGAGGTCGAACAGGATGAAGGACAGCGGGCTGCCGTGCCGCCGGGCGCGGTTGAACTCGCTGGCCAGACGTTGCTCCAGATAGCGGCGGTTGTAGACCGCGGTGAGCGCGTCGGTAATGCTGTGGGCTTCCAGCTGGTCGCGCGCGGCGGCCAGCTCGGTCTGGTAGATCGCGGCGTCGGTGACGTCGAAGATGGTCACGGCGATGAACGAGGGCTCGGTCTCGCCCGGCCCCATCAGCGGCGTGAACACACAGTTCTGCTGCATCTGGTCGACCCCGCCGGTGACCGGGCGGTTGTGCGAGAAGGCAAACAGGTAAGGGCGTTGTTCCCAGGAGGTGAAGGCGAAGTTCTTCAGGACGAACACGCTCTCCAGTTTCTTCTCCAGCCATTTGCGCGGTAGTTCGGGGAACAGTTCGAACAGGTCTTTTCCGACCACTTGATCGGCGGGGCGCCCGCTGTGGGACGCCATGAATTCGTTCCAGAGTATGACTTGATTCTGGCGGTCGACGATGAAGACGCCGACAGCCAGATGGTCCACCAATGACGGCAGCAATCCGACCAGGTCAGTGGTCATGTGCAAGCCTCTCAAGGAAGAATAGGGTCGCCCCAAGTCTCATGGCCCCGTGGGGGGCGAAACGGCGGAGCCGTTTCCGTTGGGGATCGCTCGGGGAACCGGACTCGGACGGAATATCGGCCGGGCCGGCTGTTCGCGGGTGGAACAGGAGCAATCCCGTCACAGCGACTCGATGAATTGATCCAGCGCCGTCTGCATGGTTCCAATCGACGCTTCCGGCATCAGCTGGGTCAGGTGGCAGGTGAAGTTACGTGCTTCTAGGGCGAAGTTCACTTCGACCAGCAACGCGTACCGCCAGGTGAGTTGATCGGGCTGCAATAGCCGCTCGATCTGGGTGGACTCCGCCATCATCGACGGTGCCGAGAAACTCATGCCCGTGCCCAGCAACTCGCCGATGCCGGCGAGACAGGCGCCTACCAGTACGTTGGAGACATCGAGCAACAGTTCCCGCCGTTGGGCGGGGGCAAGCGGAGTGTCGTAGCCCATCAGTTCGGCCACGTCGTCGTCGCCGGCCTGGTCGAACACCATGATGGCTTCGCCGCGGATCGCGCCGAAGAAGGCCTGCCTCACCGCCGAGACCTCGCGTCCCGGTCCGACCATCGCTGTAATGGCCTGGTTGATGTCCTGCGCCTCGATCACGTTGATGCGTGGCACGGACAGGTGGACGAAGACGCCGAGTAGCTGAGCCAGCCGCGAACCGGCTTGGCCCATGGCGATGTTGACGATTTCCTGCAGTGCTTCGCGTTGGTCGTCAGTCAGCAGGTCGGCGCTCATACGGTGACTCCGTATTGCTTGAGCACGGCTTCCACCTCTTGGGAGTTGACCGGCTTTTTCAGGAAAGCGATGGCGCCCAGCGACTTCACCCGTTCCTGGGCGAGGGGCTGGATATCGGCCGACACGACGATGACCAGCGCGTTCATCCCCTCGTGCCGCATGTGCTCCAGGACGGCATAACCGTCCATGTCTGGCATGGTGAGGTCCAGAAACATGACGTCGACGGAGCCGGCACGGTACTGGGCCAGCGCCTCGGTGCCGTTGCCTGCCTGTGCAATGGTGATGTCCCAGGTGCTGGGTAGCGCCTTGATGAGCATCTTGCGTGCCATGGGCGAATCATCGACCACCAGTACGGAAGTGGGCATCTCGTGCGTTCCTCGTCTCTTTTCGCTGGCTAGGGCCGCCCGCGTCGCTGCGGTAGAATAGAGGCCATGCCGACTTATCTATATGGACTACGCGACCCAGTATACGGGCGAGCCATGGCTCACGTATAGCCTACTCGTGTCGTATGGACAGCGAAAACGTGGATTAGTGCTGACAAGCAACATCAAGAATTATTTGAAAAGGCTTGTTTTTTAATTAGAATTCGGCAAAACAACCCCTGTTTTAGAGGGGGTCCCGATTTGCCTCGGGAATAGACGCTGGCGGGTACATGAAAAAAATCATCATTATTGTAGTGGCGGCAGTCGTGGTTCTGGCTGCTGTGGGGGGCGGTGCGGCGTATTTCCTGCTTAAGCGCAGCCACAAGCCAGCTGCGGGCGGCGACGGTACGGAGGCGACCGCTTCGGAAGAGGCTGCGGCGGAAGAACCCAGTGGCGAAGAATCGGCTCCGCCGGTCTTCGTGAAGATCGACCGGTTTGTCGTCAACGTGGATGGCGACCCGGAAAAGAAGGGCGTGATGTCGATCGAGATCCAGGCCGAGCTGGCCAACGCGAAGTTGCAGGAGCGCGTTGAAGCCTTCAAGCCGAAGATTCAGAGCGACCTGATCATGTTGTTGGGCAGCCAGAAGTTCGGCGACTTGTCGACGCCGGACGGAAAGCAGAAACTGCTGGGGTTGGTGCGGGACAAGGTGAATGCCGTGATCGGCGCGAAACCGGCAACTGGCGTGAAGAGCGTAGCCTTTACGTCCCTGATCCTGGAGGAACGCTGAGACGCAGTCGACTGCGCCTCAGGGGGATAAGCGATGCCTGATGATATCCTCTCACAGGAAGAGGTTGATGCCCTCCTGCGCGGGGTTACCGGCGAGGAGGAAACAGAGGAATCCGGCTCGGATGGAGCCGGCGTCCGCGCCTATGACATCGGCCGCCAGGAGCGGATCGTACGCGGCCGGATGCCGACGTACGAAATCATTAACGAGCGTTTCGCCCGTAACTTCCGGATCGGCATTTTCAATTTCCTGCGCCGCAATGCCGAAATCTCGGTCGGCCCGGTGCGGGTGCTGAAGTACAGCGAATTCATCCGCAACCTGGTCGTCCCGACCAACCTCAACCTCATCCACATCAAGCCGCTGCGCGGTACCGGTCTGTTCATTTTCGACCCGGACCTGGTGTTCCTGGTGGTGGACAACCTGTTCGGCGGCGATGGCCGCTTCCACATGCGGGTGGAGGGGCGCGACTTCACCGCCACCGAAATGCGGGTGATCCACCGCATGTTGGAAGTCACCTTCGAGGAATACACCAAGGCCTGGGCGCCGGTGTTCCCGATCGAGTTCGAATACGTGCGGTCGGAGATGAACACCCAGTTCGCCAACGTGGCGACGCCGACCGAAGTGGTGGTGGCGGTCACCTTCAAGATCGAGCTGGGCGCGGGGGGCGGCGATTTCCACGTCTGTCTGCCGTACTCGATGATCGAGCCGATTCGTGATCTGCTCTACAGCTCGATGCAGGCCGACCGGGCGGAAGCCGACGACCGGTGGGTGAAGCTGCTGTCCAAGCAGGTGCAAGTGGCCGAGGTCGACCTGGTGGCCAACCTAGGGTCGGCGCCGGTCACGCTCGGCCAGATCCTGAACCTGCAGGTGGGCGACATCATTTCGCTGGATATCCCCGAAGCCATCGTCGCGGAAGTAGACGGCGTGCCGGTGTTAGAATGCCGGTATGGCATCCTCAATGGACAATACGCGCTCAAGGTCGAGCGGGTGTTAGCCGGCGGCGAGGCGTTGAAGGGCGGAGGCGAGGAATAAATGGCTGAGGATCAGAAGCCGCAGGAAGAGGAAGCGGCGCTGGACGACTGGGCGGCCGCCATGGCCGAACAGGCGGCCTTCGACGAGGCCACGCCGGCGGCAGCGCCGGCGCCGGCAATGGCGCAGTTGTTTGAACAGTTCGGGGAGCCTGGCGCGCAGGGCAATGCGCCGAGCAACCTGGACATGATCATGGACATCCCGGTCCAGCTCACCGTCGAGCTGGGTCGGACCAAGATCGCCATCCGCAGCCTGCTGCAACTGGCCCAGGGGTCGGTGGTGGAGCTGGATGGCCTGGCGGGCGAGCCGATGGACGTGCTGGTCAACGGCTGTCTGATCGCGCAGGGCGAAGTGGTGGTGGTCAACGACAAGTTCGGTATCCGCCTGACCGACATCATCACCCCGGCGGAACGCATCCGCCGTCTGCACAAGTGACGTTTCCCTTCGTTGAACACCGCTCGTTCCGGGCGGTGCGTCTGTCAGTTTTGACCTTGCCGACCTTGGCGGCCTGCC